>JBLFXO010000056.1:0-14792 GCA_047609865.1 Arenicella sp. | reverse complement strand
TCGGCGAATTCCAAAGAATCTATGTTAAATGCCGCCAGGCCTCCATATAAAAAGTAAAGAGAATCGGAAAGTCCCATTGCCTCACCAAACATTCCAGCACCGATTAAAGCTTGTGATGCCTCAGACCACTTCTTTTCGTCATACATTTTACTTCCAATATTAGAATATTGTCCTCGATAGAACTTACAGTAGTCATCTGCGTCATCAACATACCGCTCTTTAACATCAACTTCCCTAAGTCTTATTAAAGATGCAAAACCATCCTTTATAGATTTTTCAGCATCAATTGCACTTAATTTCTCATCTCCAGTAGCCACTGCACACATTGGGATTTCAATATGTATTTTACCATAATACATCAATGTCTTAGGATCATTCTTCGTGTCTTCATGAGCATAAGCTTCATCAATGAAGACCATTGCATCATGTAATTCTTTAGCTTGAGTTTCTGGATCTCCACCAGATAATTTTTCTTGCCAATAGGCTTTAAATGCGAGCCCAGCACTACTGGCTTTTCCTTTTTGAGAAAAAGTAACTGAAGTTACAGCTACTGTTGCGATTAATAATAATCTCTTCATTGTTTGTTTTTTAATGTTAATCTATTGATGCGGATTCATTCTTAAATCCATAAATATCAATTCAATTTTTATGCCATTTATTATTTATCTAAAATAACAATGGCTTCAAATTTAATCAAAGCCATTGAAATAATTAAATATGTAGTAATAAATCTATTCTTCTTCTTCAGATGTTGATTCAGATGCCCCTTCTGCTGATGCTTCTGGTGCGCTCTTATCTCCTTCAGCTGCCGGAATTGGATTCCCATCCTCATCTAATTGTGGGATAGGATTCCCGTCTTCATCTAACTCAACTGTATCTTCGTCATCCCTATCTCTATAAACCTTAGCAACTGCCGCGATTTCATCTCCACCTCTTAAGCTTATTACTCTTACACCTTGTGTAGCTCTACCCATAACTCTGAGTTGCTCAACGTGCATTCTAATCGTAATACCTTTTTTAGTGATGATCATTAAATCATCTTCATCAGTTACATTCTTCATAGCAATCAATGTTCCTGTTTTATCAGTGACATTGATAGTTTTAACTCCTTTACCACCTCTATTGGTGATTCGGTAATCGGCTACTTCAGATCGTTTACCGTATCCATTCGAGGAAACAACCAATACGTTAGCATCTTCATTTTCAACGCAAATCATTCCAACAACTTCATCTTTATCGGATTGGAGAGTTACCCCCCTTACACCAGATGCCGTTCTACCCATTGATCTCACTTTCTCTTCGTTAAAGCGTATCGCTTTTCCAGATTTAAGTGCCATCATGATCTCGTTGGTACCGTTAGTTAATTTAGCTTCTAGTAACTCATCTCCTTCTCTAACACCAATAGCGTTAATACCATTAGTTCTAGGTCTAGAATAAGCTTCAAGTTTAGTTTTCTTAATAACACCTTTCTTAGTACACATAATGATGTACTTGTCAGTGATGTATTCTTCGTCTTTAATATCCTGAACATTAATGAATGCTTTAATAGAATCATCTTGCTCAATATTGATAAGATTCTGAAGTGCTCTTCCTTTAGTTGCCTTAGCTCCTTCAGGTACTTCAAAGATTCTCATCCAGAAACATTTTCCTTTTTCAGTGAAAATCAATAACCAATTGTGGTTTGTTGCTACAAACAAGTGTTCTAAGAAATCTTTATCTCTTGTTGCCGCTCCTTTTGCTCCAACTCCACCTCTACTTTGAACTCTATAATCCTGTAATGGTGTACGTTTGATGTAACCTGCATGAGAAATTGAAATAATAACTTCTTCATCCGGAATTAAATCTTCAATTCGCATTTCATCCGCAGAGTACTCAATGATAGATCTTCTTTCATCTCCATACTTGTCACGAACATATATCAATTCATCTTTGATGATTTGCATTCTTCTCTCTTCACTAGCAAGGATATCCTTCAAATCAGTGATCGTAATCATTAAGTCATCATATTCAGCTCTTAACTTGTCTTGTTCAAGACCAGTTAACTGACGTAATCTCATTTCAACGATAGCCTTAGACTGAATCTCTGACAAATCAAAACGACTCATTAACTTATCTCTAGCCTCATCTGGGCTTTTAGAAGCTCTTATTAACTTGATTACTTCATCAATGTTATCAGAAGCAATGATTAAACCTTCTAGGATGTGAGCTCTTTCTTCAGCTTTTCTTAAGTCAAATTGAGTTCTTCTTGTTACAACCTCATGTCTATGCTCCACAAAATGGTGGATCATATCTTTTAAGTTCAACATTTCAGGTCGACCAGCAACTAAAGCAATGTTGTTAACTGAAAATGAAGTCTGTAACTGTGTATACTTAAATAGTTTATTTAAGACAACGTTAGGAATTGAATCTCTTTTCAATTCATAAACGATACGCATACCGTTTCTATCAGACTCATCTCTTAAATCAGAGATTCCAGAAATCTTTCCTTCATTAACAAGATCGGCAGTCTTTTTAATCATGTCTGCCTTATTCACTTGATAAGGGATTTCAGTAACAATGATTGCTTCTCTACCTTCACGAATTTCTTCGATCACAGCTTTAGCTCTCATTACTACCTTACCTCTACCCGTTTCAAAAGCATCTTTAACACCTTCGTAACCGTAAATAATTCCTCCAGTTGGAAAATCAGGTGCTTTAACATGGTTCATCAATTCAGAGATTTCAATATCTCTATTATCGATATAAGCCATTATACCATCAACAACCTCAGTTAAATTATGCGGAGGCATATTAGTAGCCATACCAACCGCAATTCCTGAAGCTCCATTACAAAGAAGGTTAGGTATCTTAGTTGGTAATACAGTAGGTTCAGTTAAAGAATCATCAAAGTTTGGAGAGAAATCAACAGTTTCCTTTTCCAAATCAGCCAACATTTCTTCAGCAATCTTTTGAAGTCTAGACTCGGTATAACGCATTGCAGCCGGACTATCTCCATCTACAGAACCGAAGTTACCTTGACCATCAACCATTGGATATCTTAATGACCATGGTTGCGCCATACGCACCATTGTGTCATATACAGAAGAATCACCGTGTGGGTGATACTTACCAAGTACATCACCAACAATTCTAGCTGACTTCTTATACGGTTTGTTTGAGTATACACCCAAATCTTGCATACCATATAATACTCTTCTATGAACTGGCTTGAAACCATCTCTTACATCCGGAAGAGCTCTAGAAACGATAACTGACATTGAATAATCAATGTAAGCTGACTTCATTTCGTCTTCAATGTTGATTTTAATTATTTTTTCTCCTGCTGCCATTTTATAATTTAGCTTGTGTTAGTCTTAAATCAATTGATCTCTTCCTCGTTTGATTGAGAAGTCTAATCTTATCAAATCAGTCAATTTGGCCGAGTAACCTTTTGATTTTAAAAGGACTCTAAAACATCTTTCAACTTCTTTAATTTGCTGAATAAGTCTAAAAACATGTACAATCCCTGAAATAAAAAGATTGCGGGCTGTTTCCAGATTATTCAAGTACCGAAATTACTCATTAAAAAGTTAAATTTTGTCATGTCAAAGTGGCGACTTATCAACAAAAAATGGCATAAAAAACTCTTTATTAACAATCGGAACAGAATTTGTTCTAGTTATTTTGAAATTGTGATATTTATCAAGTATTTTAGGGGAGTATTGCAAGGAATAGTAACATTTGGGAGTCTAAATTGTTGATACTAGTAGACATAGGTCATCTTTGGATACCAAAAAAAGGCAGAATCGCAAGACTTTATTCGCAATTGGCCATAAACAGAATATAGAATATGAATGCAAATTTTTCAGCAAGAGCTAAAGATGTCCTCTCTTTCAGTAGAGAAGAAGCGCTTCGTTTAGGTAATGACTACCTTGGTGTTGAGCATATTCTTCTTGGAATACTGAGAGAAGGAGAAGGATTAGCTATCAAATTATTAAATGAGTTTCAAGTTGACTTAAGTCAAATTAGAGTTGAATTGGAAAAGACATTAAAAGAAACAAGAGTAAAAAGCATAACAGCTAATAATATTCCGCTTGTCAGACAAGCAGAGAAAGTTTTAAAGATCACTTATCTAGAAGCCAAATTATTTAAAAGTACCAAAGTTGGTACAGAACATATATTATTGGCCATCCTTAGAGAAGAGAACAATATCGCGACACGCGTACTCAATAAGTATGGTGTTATTTATGAAAACGTAAAAGAAGAATTAGAAGCAATGATAGAAGAACAGAACTATCCTAAGTCCGAATTCCCTGGAGACACAGCAGATGATAATCCAGCAGAAGGCGGAAGTTCAAATTATGGTACTGGTGGAGCTAAGCGTGCTGGAGACAGCAAGTCTAAAACTCCAGTACTTGATAATTTCGGAAGAGATTTGACAGCAATGGCTGAGCAAAATAAGTTGGACCCGATTGTTGGACGTCAAAATGAAATTGAGAGAGTCTCTCAAATTTTATCTAGAAGAAAGAAGAACAATCCAATATTAATTGGTGAACCAGGAGTTGGGAAATCAGCAATTGCTGAAGGATTAGCTCTTAGAATAGTTCAAAGAAAGGTTTCCAGAGTTTTATTTGGAAAAAGAATTATCTCTTTGGATTTAGCATCATTAGTTGCTGGAACCAAGTACAGAGGTCAATTCGAAGAGCGAATGAAAGCTGTTATGAATGAATTAGAGAAGTCTAGAGACATTATCTTATTCATTGATGAGATTCATACTATTATTGGTGCCGGTGGAGCTTCAGGCTCTTTAGATGCATCTAACATGTTCAAACCTGCATTAGCTAGGGGTGAAATTCAAGTAATTGGAGCAACTACTCTTGATGAATACAGACAGTACATTGAAAAAGATGGCGCTTTAGAAAGAAGATTCCAAAAAGTATTGGTTGAACCAACAAACATTGAAGAGACCATTGAAATCCTTAATAACATTAAGGAGAGATATGAGGATCATCATTCAGTTGACTATACTGATGAAGCAATCAAAGCTTGTGTTAAATTGACTGACAGATACATGTCAGACAGAAACTTGCCAGATAAGGCAATTGACGCAATGGATGAAGTTGGATCAAGAGTTCATATTACGAACATCAATGTCCCTAAAGAAATTGTTGATCTTGAAAAAAAGATTGAAGACATCAAAGTTGAAAAGGGTGATGTTATCAAAAGTCAGCAATATGAAAAAGCTGCTGAACTAAGAGATACTGAGAAGAAATTGATAGATGATTTAGAATCTGCTCAAAAGAGATGGGAAGACGACTCTAAGGCACATAAAATTACGGTAACAGAAGATAACGTTGCGGAAGTTGTGTCAATGATGACTGGTATCCCGCTTCAAAAAGTGTCTGAATCTGAAACTGGAAGAATCAGGAACTTGGGTGAGCATATCAAAAATGCTGTAATTGGACAAGATGAAGCAGTTGGAAAGGTTGTGAAAGCAATTCAAAGAAACAGAGCTGGTCTTAAAGACCCGAACAAGCCCATTGGATCATTCTTTTTCTTAGGACCAACAGGTGTTGGGAAAACTCAATTAGCAAAAGTATTAGCAAGAAATCTGTTTGATTCAGATGAAGCGCTAATTAGAATTGATATGTCTGAATACATGGAGAAGTTCTCTGTATCTAGATTAGTGGGGGCACCTCCAGGATACGTAGGATACGAAGAAGGTGGACAATTAACTGAGAAAGTTAGACGCAAGCCTTATTCAATTGTTCTTTTAGATGAGATTGAAAAAGCGCATCCGGATGTATTTAACATGTTGTTACAAGCATTAGATGATGGACACATGACTGATGGACTTGGAAGAAAGATCGATTTCAAAAACACAATTTTGATTATGACTTCAAATATTGGAGCACGTCAATTAGCTGATTTTGGAACTGGTGTTGGATTCGGAACGGCTGCTCAAAAGAATGCAGAAGAAGATAACTCTCAAAAGGTTATTCATAATGCATTGAAGAAAGCTTTCTCTCCTGAGTTCTTGAATAGAATTGATGACATGATTGTTTTCAACTCTTTAAAGAAAGAAGATATCCATCAAATAATTGATATTGAATTAGATTCTCTTTACGGAAGAATAAATGAGCTAGGATACCAAATTAAGGTAACTGGGCCGGCTAAGGACTACATAGCTGACAAAGGATATGACGAGAAATATGGTGCTAGACCGTTGAAACGTGCAATTCAAAAGTACATTGAAGATCCGTTAGCTGAGGAAATAATCAACGCGACTCTTAGCGAAGGGGACACCATTAACATTGACCTCGACAAAAAGAAAGAAGAGCTGATTATCAATATTGATAAAGGAAAAAAGAAAACTGAAAAGAAAAGTTAATAAAAAAAGGCCTCTAGCAATAGAGGCCTTTTTTATGCTTAATACTTTTTGTCTATTTCTTTCTTAGAGCTACGGCCGAGATAATACTAACAACAATTCCTATTAGAATTTCCGATACTGTCATTAGAAAGAAGTTAAAGGCTGGAGACATGAACATCTCTTTGTTAGTATCCATTTCCACTAATTGAGCAAGAAGCTCTGCTCTTGAATAATCAATATGCATTTGAGCTATTACTCCTTGATAGTATGCTTCTGCAAAATTAGGATCAATGTATACCATGTAAATGACATTGTAAAGCCCAAAGAGAATTGCCGGAAGCAAAGAGATCATCAATCCACTCTAAAAGATTTAAAGAAATAGATACTCTCTTTTTGAAATTCCTAAATCTTCCCAATATGCTTTTGATGAAGTCGAAGTTGAATTCAAGTCGTTTTCTAAATATCAAACCAAACGAAAAGAAAACTACCGATAAAATAGCAATGACAATTTGAAGGTTTGCGTCACTCTTGACCATTCTCAATTCTGCCACTTGAAAAAAAAACAAGAAACGCATTACATAACATTCCGAAGGCAATGATAATCTTCCACATATCAGACTTCTAGTTCCTCCATCTCTTTTAAACCAAAATGTTTTTTGATCAAATACGTGAATAAATAAAAGAAAGGCGTATCCGCCAAAGCAATCAAGATTTTGAAAATGAATAGACTAGTCACTGTTATCCAATATTGTTCCCATGGAATCCCCCCCCAAGCGCACAAAAGGGTGATAACAATAAAGGAATCAATTAATTGAGATGGAATTGTTGAAAGGTTATTTCTAAGCCAGAGTTTTTTACCTTTTGTTTTCACTTTCCAAAAATGAAAGATTCTAATATCAATAAGCTGAGCTAGCAAATAAGCTATCATTGAAGCCGAAACTGCTGCGGCCGTCAATCCAAATACAGAATGAAAAGTGGAATCATCTACAGGAGAGCCTTCTCTAGCAGGAATTATATCAGCCAAAATTGTCAGCCCCATGATCAGTAAAGCGCAAATTAATCCAACCTTAACAACATCACTTGCTCGATCCTTTCCATAAAATTCGGAAATCAAATCTGTCACCAAAAAGGTCAAAGGATAAGGAATTAATCCAACGGACAAAACAAACGTAAACGTACTAACAGGAGACCATTCGAAGAACTTCAAGAAGATTAGATTAGAGCTAACAATAAGTGAAATAAATATACCTGCAAGGCATAAATATAGAAATCGGGCATGTGTATGTCGCTTCTCTGGAGTCATTAGAAAATTAAAGATAAACGGATTTCTGAAATATCTCAAAAGGCTTTATGAACAAAGATTAGTTACGATTAGTCAAAAAGTATTTTAGTTATTACTCTGAGACTATTATATTTGTGGACGGAATTGAAAATCAGAACAAATGAGATTGGCACAAATCGCACGTAAAGTAAAAGTTAAACCTGCAGAAATTAGAAGTTTCATCAAGGATACTTTTGAGATAGAACTAGACAAAGACCCTAATATCAAGATAGAAGACAGTCAAGTTGATGCGATATTAGAACACTTCAAAATTGAAGAAGTTGTAAAAGAGGTTGTGGAAGAAGTAATTGAGGAAGTTGAAGAAGAAGAGTTAGAGATTGACCCTTCAATTGGAACTGACCTCGAGAGCTTAAAAGAAGCTATTGAAGAAACAATTGAAAAGATTGAGATTCCAAAAGTAAAAGAGAAGGTTGTTGAGGAGACTCCTGAAGCTGAGGAGGTAATTGAAGAAGTTCAGATAAAGGAAGCAGTAATCGAAGAAGTAGCTGTTGAAGAAGAGGAAGAAGAAGTTGTTGAGGAAGAAGCGGCAATTGAAGAAGAAATTATTGAAGAGGCAGTTACAGAAGTGCAGGACGACAGAAAAGTTGTCGGAATTCAACATGCAACTGAAGAAGAACTGGCAGAGTTAAGAGCGAAGAAGGATGATGAAACTTCTACTGAGTTCCAAGCTGTCGAAGTAAATGAAAATGCCGAATTAATTGCGGCTGACATTGAAAAATTAGAAGGATTTAAAGTAATAGGCAAAATAGAATTAGAAGATGATGCCGAAACTAAGAAGTTATTGAAAGAAGAGGTTGATCTTCCATCTTTAGAAGCTATTGAAGATGAGATTAGCGGATTAGACGGTGAAACTGACACATCTGAGTTTACTGAGCTAGGCGAAGGAGAAACTGACGAAAAGAAAGAAGCAATATTTGCTGAACTGGATGCTCAAATGGCATCTTCAGGTTCTGATAAAATAAAGAAGGTTGTAAACAAGGCGGTAACTGCTTCTGAAGTAAGCGAGAACGTTGAGGAAGAAGAAAACTCAGAGTACAAAGACTCAAGAGGAATCTATCACTTCTCTTCAAGCCAAAAAGCAAGCAGAAGAAAAAGTTTGTCTGAAAGCGAAGGAAAGAAAAGAGCGAGATTAGGCAAAGAAAAGAAAGCTAGACATTATCAAGAAAATGTTGTCAAGCAGGCTGCTCCTCCTAAAAAGAAGAAAGAACCATCTAAAAAAGCCGTTGCTAATAAAGAAGCTAAGATCAAAAAAGCTGAAGCACCTAAATCACTTTGGGGTAAATTCAAGAATTGGATCAACGATAGAAACTAGTCGTTTTTTACTTCAAAATCACCAAAGGAAAATCTTGGCCAAAACTATATGAAGTTGGGTATTGTGCTGAACCATGATACTTCTCTGAAAGCTCTGGAACTCTTTCCTCTACATATGACTTAACTTCGGATATCGTCACTTTCTTGTCTAATTGATCACCAGCTGTGCCTTCCATTATTTCTAGTAACGCATAAGTAAAGAGTCCGTGTTTTAAAGAACCAACTTCGTTTGCATATTGCGCATCTTGTGATGCTGTTAAGAAAAACGTACCAGTGCTTCTAGCCAATTGTGCTAATGCTTTTTCTCGACCATCTCCTCTAGTTGCGAAACTCTCTAAAGCCCCACCTGAGTGACAGGCATCCAATACAAACAATTGTTTTTCGGCAGAAATGTCAACAGAGTAAGCCATTAACTCTTTTGCAGATATTGCTTTTTCATGGAGTACTTCAGTATCTCCATAAAGATTAACAACGTCATTCGTCACAATGTAGAAATCAGAATCGTCCTCATCCTTCTCATAACTCATTACCCCATGTCCAGCATAGTAAAAGACGAAGACATCTTCAGGACCAATCTCTTTTTTGATAGCTAAGATTGTAGCAGTTATATTGCTCTTAATTGCCTTATCGTTGATGATTGAGTACTCATGAATGGCATGAAAAAGTGTGTCGCCACCAGCCTTCAATGCTTTTGTAAATGACTTTGAATCATTTACGGCATAGTCCAAATTATAAGCAGAATTTTGGTAATCATTGATGCCAATAGATAAAATGTATAAGTCAGTATTCGTAGCTTCACCATCAAACTCAACAATAATATCAGTGGGGCTTGATTCAGTTCTGTTGGTATTAATAACCTTAGCCGAAATATGATTTTGGCCATCACTCAAGGGTATCTCATAATGTCGCATATCCCTCTCTCCACCCCTAAACACTAGTTTTTCTTCTAAAGATTCCGCGATTATCAGCTTACCATTATTGTAAATTCTAATTTCTTCTAGTTCTTGTTTTTGACTGTTAATGTGTATTCCCAATGGCAAGGTCTCTTTCTTCCATCTATAAATTGAATCAGACTCAACTTCAATTGATCTCTTTGAAGTTTGAGTTAAATGAAAGGCTATCAGCGGAGTGCTTTCAATTAATTCATTGATATTCTCTCCGGTATCATCAAACTTTTCTCCATCATTAATTCGCTTTATCAAGCCTGGAGAAAAGTACTTATCAAATAATGAACCTACCGGCACCACTTCCATTCCGGAAACATAGTTAACTAAGTTTAAGGCATTTTTTGTTCCGTCAAAATGACCATTAGCAGTAGTTGACAGCCATTCATTTCTCGAAATTTGAATTCTAGAATAATCCTCAGTGAATGAATTCATATCCCAAACTTTAATCTGACCCTCAACGCTTTGAGAAATTAATTTAGACCCGTCAGATGTGAAATGTAAATCAGTTATAGCATTTGTATGGCCGGTCAACTCTTTAACTACTTTGTTCTTTTCAGAATCCCACAATCGAATGGTGTTATCTGCTCCAGCAGAAGCAATGAACCTATTTTGAGGATCCCAATCAACCGCATAAACCGCTCCCTCGTGAGCAGAAAGTCTGGCTAATTGCATTCCTGTTAGGACATCCCAAACTTTCACTTTTCCATCCCAACTTGCAGTGACAATACTTTTTGAAGATGGACTAAAGTCAAAATCTCCAACTATATCCGTGTTTCCAATCAAAGTTCTGAACTCTTCAACGGCATCAGCTTCCCAAAAAGTAAGTTTAGAACGCGCATCTCCAGACACCAAATACAAGTCGCTAGGTGAAAACCCAACCTTATAAGGCGAAGCATCATCCAAATCTTTGAGTTGATATTGACCGCTAGGCAAATCCCAATACCCCATTGTACCATCCCAACTTGCGGACACGAGCTGTGTTCCATCAGAATTAAAGGCTAAATCAAATATCACATCTCTGTGTCCATAAAGGGTTTCGATCTCTTTACCCGTTTCAACTTCCCATAATTTGATGTGTCTATCACCTCCTGCTGTAGCTAATGTTTTACCATCAGGTGAGAACGCGAATGCGATTACGGCTTGCTTATGGCCTTTGAATTCTCTCACCACTCTCCCACTCTGTAAATTCACTAATACTGCAATTGAATCTAGACTCCCTAATACGATATGTTTGTCGTCAGGTGCGATTGCAAATGCTCTTCTCATGCTGATGTATTTCAAAACACCAGTATCTGTCCAGTGATCATAGGAATATCTTAAACCGTCATCTCTTTCATGATTCAAGTATCCTGAAAAAGTAGACTTTTTCTTTCCAGTTCTAACATCCCAGAGCTCTGCCGTATTTGATTCACCAGGAATAATGATGTGATGACCTTCAGGACTGAAGTTGATCTCAAAGTAATCTAATTTCTTGGCAGACACCTTCATTGTTTGCTTACCTGTCTTGATTTGATAGGCATAGACAGTCTGGTTAATTAAGACGATAACATGAGTTTTATTCGGAGAAAACTTAAGCATTGTTGGTCTTAATTTCTCTTGATTAAATGTTCTGAGCTTCCTGCCAGAGTTAGCATCCCATAATGTCGCCCCCACTTTATTAGACATGGTAATCAGGTATTTGCTGTCTGGACTCCAGGCTTGCTTCGTATTACAACCATCACATTTAGCATCTAAGGCTACATCTTCAAGATGAGCGATATCCTTACCAGATTCGGCATCAAAGAGCTTAGCGAACTGCTTAGTTGAGCTCAAGGCAATTTTTGAACCATCTGGCGAGAACTCCATTCCGAACACCTTATCGAATGGAATTGTCAACAAAGTATCACCTGATTCAATATCGAACACATTTGCACCTTTATAGCTAGAGGTGTTTAGAATCCTTGTTCCACCTGGGTCGATTACTCCATTTTGCAATCCAACACCATAGTTCTTTTCATACTCACCTTTTGGTTTCCCACTGACTCTATCATATAAAAAGATGCTGTTTCTATTTGTGATTTGTATAACGAATTTACCATCATAACTGAAGTGCGCCTCACGAATATCATCTTTTGGGGTATCCCATGAATGCACCAACTCAGCTGTATTGACATCATATAGCTTAGTTGTTTGATCTGCAGAAGTTGACAGGATTTGATTACCGTCTGGGCTAAATACTACCGACCAAACTGGGGAAGTGTGTTTATTGAACATTCTGATCTCCTTGCCGCTGGCAATGTTCCAAAGTATGATCGCATTATCATAACCCCCAGTCACAGCATACTTTCCTGAGGGATGAAAATCTGCGGAGGTTACATACTTAGCATGTCCTTTTTGTAGGATTGTTTCTAGTTTAGTTTCTTGAGCATACGAAATACTATTGAAGAATAAACCAAAAATTAGAAATTGAAAATTACGCATCAAAAGAGGTTAAAAGGTTGAGATAAAGATAGCTAAGAATTTCTAAGCATCTAAATCCTCAGAGAAATCATCAACTTGTACTTCAGCTTTCTTTGGAGAATATAACTGTATTTTGTCAAAATGAAATACGGCGAAATACAAGAAAATATTAACAAGAGAAACCAAGACATTTTCCGCTCCATATGAATTATAGGGCCAAAGGCCGAGAACCAAGGCCAAGACTAAAATCAGTGCTGACAATATGAAAGCTGCCCGATAATCAGATACGTACCAAGCGAAAAAAGCTAAAGTCACAAATGTTATAACTACCAAATAGGACAAGGCAGAAGATCCTCTCACGCCGCCTGCAATGATGACTGGCAAAAATAAGCTGAGAAGAAGGAGCGCAAGCAGTAAGCCTTTTATCCCTTGGTTTTTCCCACTTTTCAGAAATCTTTGTTTAAGATTTCCGAAGTCGGGTGAATCAATTTGAGAATCTGCCGTATTATCAAGTAAGTCATCCTCCACAATATCACCATCTTCCTTCTCTGTCGGTTTTAATGACAACGTATACCACCAGACAAATATGTTAAGAATCGGAATGTTTAACCCCAAAAATTGCCAAGATGGATAATTGTTGAGCTTCACGGTAAATGCCACTAAGAAATTGCGATAAACTGAAATAAACACGTATACCCCAACTGCGCACATTATCACTAGCAGCGCTA
The DNA here is from genome assembly GCA_047609865.1 of Arenicella sp. Taxonomy (GTDB): domain Bacteria; phylum Bacteroidota; class Bacteroidia; order Flavobacteriales_D; family Crocinitomicaceae; genus Paracrocinitomix. The sequence continues at coordinate 1,676 of JBLFXO010000056.1, read as the reverse complement.
TCATAAGCCAAAGATCCTCTTGCATATAAAACCCATAGTACTCAATGTTATTTAGCAATATGCTGAGCACATAAATTCTGAATGACCAAAAGATAATAGAGAATGAAAGTTTCGACATTTCTTCTTCCTCTATTTCGATTCTTGTTAAAGTGAAATTGAATAATTTAGGATTTTTAATAGCTCTCATAATATAATGAGCGACAAGAAATACAGGGATATAACTAATTACTAAAATGACAATTTGAATCAAATAATCAACTCTCAAACCATTGCTAAAAAGTTCAGCTGAAAAGGTATCCCTAAGGCCAATCAGCCTAAAAAGTCGATCAAAAGCATCAACATATTGATAGGAATTAAAAACCATTGAATTTCCGAATACAAGAAGAGGAATCAACGCAAAGTACCATCCTTTGTTTGTTTCATATTTCAGCAGGCCAAACACCCCAAATGATATAGCAAGACCTATCTCAGACCACCATCTCACCATCCAATAATAACTGTAATCGCTATCATCTAATGCGCCCACTAAAAACCCTTTCACTAATTGAAAGCCAGCAAAAATACTTAATGCTACTAGCAGCGGCTTCTTATTTTCGCTATCGGCAGAATGCCAATATAAAATTAGGAGCAGCGGTATATTCCATAAAATCCCTGATAAGAAAACCTTCCATATAGCTGGGTTTTCATCATTGTAATATGACAAAATATCAAACTGTCTTTCTATAAAAATTAAAATAAGGAAAACAATTAGGCTCAAACAAAAGCCATAAAGTCTTTTTTGAAATGTATTATCTGGATTCATAATGGAGGATTGAACTCAAATATAGTAAAATAGGGGCCGAATAAGCTTTTCAAGATATAGAATAAAGCGTATCTTGAAATATGAAGATTATCCAAATTACGGTTCTGCTCCTTTTGTTCTCCTGTGGAGAAAAAGAAACACAAGCTGACCCACAGATTCAGGCTCTAAACGAACTAATAAATGATAGTAAAGACCCAGTCTGCCCATTTAATCCGCACACTGATTCTATCACCCCAATTTCATATGGGCTTCCAACTGAAGAGATGTTCCATAAAGAAGATTCAGGATTGCTTGTTCTCGGTGGATGTGAATTAGGTGACTTTACATATCACTATTAAATACACGTCAAAATACTGTAAATCAAATATTTGAAATCACTTTATTCAACTCATTATTTAAGTCTTCATTGATGATCTTACCATCTTTAAAGTTGTCATAAAAGCCAGGGAATGTAAATGTCCCTACTTGCTCAGCACCGGCATAGCCGAATAGTTTACCCACTAAGGCTTGAGCACCTTTTCCACCCCCACCACCTGGGCTCGTGGACATTACGATTAACTTTTTACCATCTAGGTATTTCTTGCCATCTAAATATGTTGCTCCTGTTCTGCTTAGCCAATCTAAAATGTTTTTGAAAAAAGCCGGAGGCATACTGTTATGTTCTGGAGTAGAAACTATGATAGAGTCAGCTTCACTAAACTTAGTCACCAATTCTTTGATCTTGGAATGACTTCCAATCTCCTTTTCTAGATCCATACTATACATTGATGGTTCATAATCTCTCAAATCAATGACTTCTACGCCATCCTTAAGAGTGGCTGTATAGTTGATTAGCATTGAATTAATAGATTCGTAAGAATTAATTACTGAAAAG
>JBLFXO010000055.1:0-15032 GCA_047609865.1 Arenicella sp. | reverse complement strand
AGGAAATGGAATGTACACGGTGATGGATACCCAAGGCCGATATAATGTTTTTTCCAAAGAAGCTCAGGCGTATTTAGCGAAAGAAGCGCCAATGGTTGTTCAGAAAAGACTGTTGGGATTTGCTATCGTCATTGATAATCTTCCTAATCGAATGCTGGCTAAATTTTACATTACTTTTTTCAAGCCTAACTATCCAATCAAGATATTCTCAGAAAAAGTTGATGCGAGAATGTGGTTAGATCAAGTGAAAGAAAAAAACAATTCTCTTATTGAAGTATAGTTTATCTATATGGAAAAGTCATAAAGGTAAACATCAACACCAGTATCATAAACAGAAAGTAGAGAACTATTTTACCTGCTTCATTATAGAATTAATATATTTTTTATTAAAGTCATCCTTTCGGATGACGGCTGAAAGGAACCAATTATAGACATTTGACTAAACTATAAATAGACCAGAATGAAAAAAATAGGATTCTTAATTATTGCCCTTTTCTCGATATTTGAAGCTCACTCTGCAAAAAATACAACTAACATTCCGCTAAAACTCTCAAACATGGGGAAGTTGAATTGGGGTGGATGAAATGATTATATTGTGGGATAGTGAAATATTTGACTCTCATATCATGCTTTTTTCTTTCAACCATATCGTTTTCCCAAGATAAAGGAGTTATTCGTTTTGCTGTTGATGTCGATAATGGATATTTTGAAATTTTATTGAACGACACTCTGTTGATTAAGCAATACCGGGACACGTTGCCAATTGGACATTATGATGGTGTTGTTTGGTCGAGCGGCTATGAGGCCAAGGAGATTTCATTTGATGTTGGACCAGGAGAAAATGGGATGTTGCATGTTAAGATGAAACACAATCAGGCCTTCTTTGACAATATTCAAGAGTCCATCTCATATGATAAAAAAAGACATCTTTTCAAGCATGTGCCAGTTGCAGTTATCTTTCTTGGACTTGCGACTTCAGCCGTTACAACACATTTTTTAAGGAAAAGTAGAGATGCTTTAGATCTTGAAGCTTTGAAATATGGTTCTATTGGGTCATTATGGGCAATTCGGCAGTATAAGGCAAATTTTATAACGCAAGAAAAAGGATATAATAGACTAAGAACTCTTTTTTATGGGGGCATAATTGTTTCGGCCACAACTTTTGTCGGTGCTATATTTACATTTCGGTATTTCAATAAGAACATACATTATTCTAATCTCAGAGAAAATTCGCCATGGAATGATAAATTCTCATTGAATTTTGGGCCAAATAATTTTCATTTAACTTACGATTTATGAAACTAATACTCGTGTTTATTTTAATTGTTGGCCTTTCTTCTTGTTTTAAGAAGTCCAATCAAACACCTGATATGACCAGTAATCATATTGATACCGCTTATTCTGGAGGGGTTTGGTGTGAATTCAGTTTTTACCAAAATAAATTGTCTTCGGACTCAATACCATATGTCAGATATAATTTTTCTGAATTGCCTGAAATGACTAGTAATGGGGCTGGTTCTAATTATAAAATCATCAAAGATAATCTTGACTCATCCATTGTTTTGCCTTCTAAGTTTGGAATAGACAGTTTCGATTTGGTGCCAGGAAACAAACTATTCAGAATAGGAGTTTACCGCAGTAGCGGAATGTATAATGTGTTTGAATTAAATGCTCAATATAATGGATAAAATTATTTTTGTTTTGCTCTTTATTGCTTCGTCTTCGTATGGTCAGGACTCTACCGAGGTGAAATTTTTATTTCCAAATGAATCAAAATTTGAAATCAGAATTGATAACTCTAGAATAGAAAGGAGAAGCACTTTTAACTTGGAGGTTGGATCGCATAAAATTGAAATTTGGAATGGGTGTATGGAATTTATTTATGATACCATTTTTGTGTCTAAGGGTGTGCCAAGAGTGTATCAATACCAGGCGAAACCTACAGAAGAATGGGCTATTTTCAAAAAGGAAAAGTCACGGTATAATACAAACTTATTTGGTCAGTGCGCGTTACCTGCAATTGTTTGCGCATCTTCGGCGGTGTTCACAACGATATTTGCGATTAAGACAAAAAATAAGAGAACTGAATTACTTAATTTGAATTCGAATTATAATACTTCAACTTCCGCTAGTTTTTTAGATGCCTATTCCCAATCATTTAATATTCTCAGCGAAGATCATAAATCAAAGAAAAGAAATTTAATTATTTTTTCCGGAATGACCGGACTATCTGGGTTTTTGAGCTGTTTAGGTATTATCAATTTTTCGAAAAAGTTCACCAAACCAAAGTTAGGTTGTTATGTGAGTCCATTTTCAGGAGTCGATTACAGCCTTAACGTAAAACTAAGTGTTAACCAAGTCTCATTAAGTTTGAATTTATGAATTTCAATTCTTTACTTACAATTATTAGCGTCCTCATTTTGAGCTTGACTTCTTGTCAGAAAATTGAAATAGTCCCAGAAAATGAGAGAACAAATTTATTTGATCCGAATTTTCAAAGCGATCAATGGTTCATGCCCACAGGTATTGATTCTTCTTATGTTGGGGGCATAGTTTATACGTACAACTTACATTTCGAATTTTCAGATTCATCATTTTTACCGGGTGATTATGATGAATTTGATGTTGTTGTAAAGAGAATAGATTCTGATGAGTATTGGGATACATTTAAAACGGGTTCTACTTTTAACGTTGCTATGATGAATCATGATAGGGTGAGCGGTAAGTTCAATTGCTCTCTCGCATTACGAGGAACTGATGGAGATTTTATATCATCTAATTATTTTCACATTTCGGAGTGGTAGGTGTAATCTGAAGAGTTGTCTTTATCGATAAGGAAAAGTCATAAAGGTAAACGTCAACACCAGTATCATAAACAGAAAGTAGAGAACTATTTTACCTGCTTCATTTTTTGAAAAGACATTCATCACCTTTTGAATTAGCATCATAATAATGGAGGCCGAAAAAGTGATTGGGGCAAAGAATACTGCGATTAAAGAAGCCCCACCTCCAGCCATTGGCAAGAACAAAAACATGAGAGGATAAGTGAGTCCTGATAGAAGAAGGCTAATTTGTCTGAATTGATAAGTGAAAGTCATAAGATCATTTTAAATAAAAAAGGAGCGACCATAATGGCCGCTCCCGTGAAATTGGCCTGAGTAATGAGTGGCCTATTTCAACTCAACTTCTTGAGGATTCGTATTTGTTTCGATTTCTGTTTTTTCAAACTCTCCATCTACGATTAAGTTTTTCAACTTCTGATATAGGAATGACACTACAAGTAGAAGTGCACCTAATGAAATGAAGGCTACAATTTTCCCTCCTTCAGAGATGTTCTGAATATCCAGAGCGAATAACTTCACTAAAGTAATTCCGAAGAATACCAAGGCGAAAATTCTGATTGATCTCTCTTTTTTACGCATCCCTATGATCATCATTAAGAAGGAGAATAGACCAACAAGAACTGTGTATCCGGCAACTCTTACATTAGATCTTACGGCAGCTATATCTGAAATACCATCAGCAAATAAACCAATTGAAGTAAATTCTAATTCAGCACAACAAGCAATTAATCCTAAGATTGAAAAGCTGATGAAAGCCACATTGTTTTCTTGCTTATCCTTAGTGAAAGTCTTGATTATGTTATTCGCTAAAATCAGTATTAACACAAACAATCCTGACATTAAATAATGTGCAGCAAAGAATCCTTCACCTGCTATTCCAACTTTCGCATCTTCAATGATATTCATTGTCAGTGGAAGTCCATGAACAAAATAAAGAAGGGTTACAATTGAACCTGCAGTTAGAAAAATGATTTTTCTAACTGATGTTCCCTTGTTGATTGATAGTAACAAACCAAGGCAAACAAAAGCTAGATTGTAAATCAATACAACAAGAGATTCACCGTTTGAATAGCTTAAGTTTAATTGTTCAGTCAATTCAAATAATCCCATTAAATACAATCCTCCAAATGAAATTACATTTAAGAAGTACTTGTAATGAACCACTTTGAAATAGAACAATTCATTTTCCTCATCTTCTTTTCTTAACAAGAAAGTTGTAGCTACGTATGTTCCAATCGCAAATAATGCGGTCATAAATACTTCGTTAAAAACAATTGTCATCTCTCCTGGTTCTGTCCACCATAGGTAAGTAAATACCCAAGTTTTAAGAAGCCCTAAAAATGAAATGATAGTTATCAGAACTGAAGCATTCTTCAAGATTGGCATTTTCATTTTCTGACCAATAAATAGAAGTACTACTGCTTCAACTGACCAGAACAATGCTAAATAATCACCCTTGAACTGAACAAGCACGAATACCGTAACTAGCGTCACAACTTTAGCAATTAAAAATTTAGCCATATTTTGATCAGCAGTCTTAGATGCTCTCACCAAAAAGCCTAATCCAGCCAATAATGCTGCGAAAATGAGTGTGAATATACCTCCGTAAACATCAAGAGGAGTGTTGGTGATGATATACATCATTGCACCGTAATACAAACTGATTACACTTAACATCTGAATAAATTCCCATGCAGTAAACTTCACCTTGTTCTTTAGGTTATAGATTAAACTCATCCCTAAAAACTGAAAGAAGAAAATAGTACTAAACAATAATCCAGCTTGAAGCTTTCCTAAGAGGAGCACGTTTTCCATAATCATCCATCCACCAAAGAATAGCAAAGTAAACCCAAGTGAAAGCTTGTGTAGAATATTCCAGTTTTTGAAATAGCTCAATAACAACATTCCCATATTCAAGATGGCGATATAAGTGAAGAATGCCATAAAATCAGCTTGCTCACCTTGCACCATAAACGGAGATGTGAATCCACCAATTAAGGCAATAATTGCTAACTCTTTTCTGTCATAAAGTACCGCCATCACAGTTGAAGCCAGTGTAATTACTGTCATGATTCCGAAGGCAGAATTTTGATCAAAAATTCCATAATCATGGTAGGCGATAGCAATGGTGTAATAAAAAACTGATATTCCACCACCGATAAGAACAGAACTAAAAGCTCTGTATTTGTTCTTTAAGAAATGAGCGATTCCAATAAGTAATCCACCAGTTCCTAATCCAATTCCAACACGTCCAACCTCTCCAATCCAATCTTGATCAATTGCGTACTTCACAAAAAATCCGATTCCGATAACTAAAATGGCGATACCAATTTTGTTCAACCAGTTCTCTCCAATTAGTTTTTCGTAATCTCTTGGCTCCTTTTCTTTCTTGGGAACTTTCGTTTTTAAAGCTTCACTTTTGGTAGGCTTTTTTGTAACAACCGGTGTTGAAACCATAGCCGCCACTTTTGGAGCCTCTTTCTTTTCTTCTTCTTTTTGAGGTGCCACTTCCTTTTCAACCGCTTTGATTTCTTCTTTTTTCTCTTCCACAATTGGTGGAGGAGTTGGCTTGAATGCAGGTTTTGGCTTAGCCTCAATCTTAGATTGAATCACGTCATTTGAAGGAGACTGAATCGGCTTCACTTTTTGAGTACGACTAGTTTCCAACGAAGTGCCTGAAACCTGCTCTAATTCCTTTTGAAGTTTTATGATCCGCTTATTAACAACCACAAATCGGTCCTTCGTTTCAGATCTGAAGGCAGTAAGAATGAATATTAAAACTGCTCCTAATCCTATGATAAAAAATAGTTCCATAATGTTGAGTTTTTGCAATTGAGTTGATAGTTAAAGTTTGAATCAATCCTCTTGCGGTTACGAGGCCAAACTTATAGTCTATTCGATTCGGGAAGTAGGAGATTAATTATAAAAACGTATATTTGAAATATGTTAATTTGTTCTTTTATACATCTATAACAGTTTAGTTTAGTGATTAAAACGTATATTTAAAATGGATCAAATACAGCAAATAATCAGGTCGTTTTCTTTAGAAGAGCACAAAGACTTTAGACTTTTCATCCAACGAAAGAAGATGAAGGGCAAAAGAAAAGACTTGATGCTTTATGATTTTTTTTATTCTCAAAGCACACCATCAAAAGAAGATATTCTAATAGAGCTTTATGATTCGGAAAGTGCAAAAGCTAAAAATGCGTATCACACAATTAGAAAAAGACTTTTAAAAGAAATCAATGATTTTTTATACCTCAAAAGGGCAGATTTGGATCTAACCAAAGGCGGTGAAATAAATAAGACCTTGATTTTAATCGAACATTTATTAGAACACCAACTGTTTAAACTTGCTTGGAAACATCTTGAGAAGGCTGAGCTCTTGGCTTCAGAAGCTGAATTCAATCAGCAATTGGTTTGGATATTCGATTTACAGATTAAGAACTTCAATACGGAATTTGCGCATAAAAGCTTAAATGAAATAGTGGCCTTAAGGGTTTCTGCAAATGACATGTTTCAAGAAGATGAAAGTCTTAAAATTATTGGGAGCCTGGTAAAACAAGAGCTTGACCAAATAATTAAAAAGGGTGAGGATCTTGACCTTCAGCAAATCACTGATGACTTGATAAAACAGTTTGATTTAGAAAATGCGCTCTTTCAAAGACCGAAACTGCTATTCAATTTCGTGTTTTTAACTAGGACTGTGATGTTAGGTCGTAAAGAGTATTCTTCTTTTGAAGGATTTTTACTCAATAGTTATAAGAAGTTAGAGCGGGCGGATTATTTTGCAAACAATAGTGCAGATAACTTGAGGATCCTTTACGTGGTCGCTCATACGCTTTATAGAAATAAGAAGTTCAATCAAGCAATAGAGTTTTTAGAGACAATGAATCAGGAGTTAGATTCAGCGACCAAAGGAATCTATAAGCAGTTTTACCCAAAGTATTTACTCTTGTATTCAGCATGTGAGAATTTCAAAGGCAATCTCGATTTCTCTATTGAACTCCTCAGCCAGACAGTTCAGATTCCGTATTTGGAGAAGGATGATTTCTTGAACGGCTCATTGAACTTAGCGGTTTATTACTTTGAAAAAGAAGATTATAAACAAGCTAATCAGACCTTGATCAATATGGGTCACACAGATATGTGGCTAGAAAAGAACATGGGGAAGGAGTGGCGATTGAAGAAACACATTATTGAAGCGATATTCCAATACGAATTAGGTCATACCGATTTAGCCTTTGACAGAGTGCTGTCAATTGAAAGAGGATTTTCAATTTTATTGAAGTCTGATAAATACTCAAAGGTTGCAGTGTTCTTGAATGTCATTAAGCAATTCATGAATAATCCTGCAATAGCTAAAACTGAGAATTTCTTTGAAAAGATTGAAGGTTCATTTGAATGGGTAGGAGCAGAGTATGAAGATTTACAAGAAATGAGTTATTACTCCTGGCTTAAATCGAAAATGCAATCCCGCAAATTTTATGATGTTCTATTAGAATTGATGAGTATCTAATAGTTACTTTTTAAGTATTCTTGAATTAAGAAGTTATGAAGCCTCTTATAATAATTTTCTGTATTGGTATTTTATCTTGTACCAACGATTCTCAATCCATCAATAAGGAATTGATAAAACTTGAAGTTGCAGCTAAAAGCAATGCTCCTGTATTTAAATTCGGAGGACTGAAATCGTTGGCGTTGATGCCTGATGACGGAAGGTCAGATATTAAATTAAATTTAGAGTCTAAAAAAGAGAGTAATGAGCCGCTAGTTGTTCATGTATTTGTTCCTCTTTGCGATAATGATCATCAAGGCATTGTACCGACAACAGAATCTTTGGGCAATGGATTCTCTTTGAGATCTAATTTATATTGGGCAACTTCAAATGGAATGAAAAAGTATTTTCAGAAGAAACCTTGGGATCAAATAGCAGATGTAGGGTTTAAAGCAAACGACACCGTACTAGAAAGGGTGGCCTTTAGAAGACAATTTGATGATTGCGAAGTTATTCTAATATGTGATGCATATAGAGGTGATATGATGGCGCCTTGTTTGGAAGATTACTTTTCTTCATTGGCTGGTTTGTCAACAGATGTTTTAAGATATGGGAAAGTTGAACTTGATCTTACTAAGGATGTGGATATGGTCGTTTTTAATGGTCATAATGGCTTAATGGATGTCGCTATTGATCCAATATTAAAGAATGCAGAAGAGCGTTTTTTTAAACGAAAAGACGCAGTTGTAATTGCCTGCGCAAGTCAGTCATATTTTAATCCACGCTTCATTGAAACTGATTCTTATCCACTTCTGACAACGAATTCATTATTATATCCTGGAGCATTTATTTTGGATGGGATTATTGAACAATGGGCAAACAATTCTACTGAAGAGGAAATTAAAAATGCGGCCGGAGATGCATACCATGAAGTCAAAGATTGTGGAAAGCAAGCGGCCAGAAATATGTTTAGTACAGGATGGTTGTCTAATTAAGAATAGACTTTGATTGAAGCGTGATAATATCACCAATCATCAATTGGTAATCTTCACCAACTTCTTTCATCTCTTCATCATCCTCTTCATAAATCCAAGTGATTTTAACCTCTTTAGAATCAGACTCTTTAGCTCTATTCAAATGCTTAAAAACATCTAGTAAAATGTTAGACGTAGAGGTGTTGAAGTATTCTAAATCAACTTCTAAATTAATCTCCTTGTCAGTTGTGTTGGTAAAATCCAATAGCCAATTTCTGAAAGGGCTAAAAAAGCCTCTTGCATCCTCAGGAATACAAATTCCTTTGATTGAAATACTGCCATTCTCAATCTTTCCTTTGATTTCTGGCGTTTTCGGTGTTGATATGGTTATAAATTCTTCCATAAGTCAATGTTTAATGCGGATTGTGGGTTAAATAAAACCGCTATTGGCTATGATGTTTTCGTTTTTCCATCTCAAAATTACGCAAAAAACTGGAATTTACACCTTTTTGATTAAAACTAAATAATCCGTTTGAAGGGTAAGACACAATATTTACTAAGGGACAATTTTCAAACATTATAGATTCTATTACGTTTCAGTAAGTATACATTTCTTACCTTTGAAATAGACATGTCTGAATACAAAGCCGGACCGCTCTTAAGTCAAATCAATTTACCTGAGGATTTAAGAGCTAAAATGAACATTGAACAGTTGCCCCAAGTCTCTGACGAGCTAAGGCAATATATTGTTGATGTTATCTCTGAAATTGGGAATTCCCATTTCGGCGCAAGTCTTGGTGTGGTTGAACTTTCAGTAGCTCTTCACTTTGTTTTTGATACTCCAAGAGACCAGTTAGTTTGGGATGTAGGTCATCAAGCTTACGGACACAAAATCTTGACTGGACGAAGAGAGAAATTTCATACGAACAGAACAAAAGGTGGAATCTCTGGTTTCCCTAAAAGATCTGAAAGCGAATTTGATGCCTTTGGAGTAGGTCATTCATCTACTTCTATTTCTGCGGCCTTAGGAATGGCAATGGCTAACCAATATAAGAAAGATGACAGACACCACATTGCCGTGATCGGTGATGGATCAATGACAGCTGGTTTAGCATTTGAAGGCTTGAATCATGCTGGGAGTGTTGAAGATATGAACCTCTTAGTTGTTTTAAATGATAACTGCATGTCTATCGATCCCAATGTTGGTGCGTTAAGAGATTACTTAACAGATATTACTACTTCTCATACTTACAATAAGGTGAAAGATGATGTTTGGAAACTACTTGGGGCGGTATCCAAATTTGGACCAAATGCTCAAAGTATTGCATCCAAAATATCAAACGCCTTAAAGGGAACTTTATTAAAGCATTCAAATTATTTTGAGTCTTTGAATTTCAGATATTTCGGACCTGTTGATGGTCATGATGCGATTGCATTGGTGAAGATCATGGAGGATTTAAAAGATATTCCTGGACCCAAAATCCTACACGTTCTTACAAATAAAGGGCACGGATACGGTCCAGCTGAAAAAGGAAACACTACTCAATGGCATGCGCCTGGGATCTTTAATAAAGAGACTGGTGAGATTGTGAAGATTATTCCTGAATCTCCTGAGCCACCAAAATATCAAGAAGTTTTCGGACACACGATTGTAGAATTGGCTGAAGAGAACGATAAAATAATGGGTGTTACGCCGGCAATGCCAAGTGGATGTTCATTGAATATCATGATGAAGGCAATGCCAAATAGAGCATTTGATGTAGGAATTGCTGAACAACATGCAGTGACTTTCTCTGCTGGATTAGCAACACAAGGTTTGGTTCCTTTTTGCAATATCTACTCTTCATTTATGCAAAGAGCATATGATCAAGTGATTCATGATGTTGCGCTACAAAATTTAAATGTTGTATTCTGTTTAGATAGAGCAGGATTAGTAGGTGCGGATGGGGCAACTCATCACGGTGCATATGACTTGGCTTATATGAGATCGATACCAAATATGGTGGTTGCTGCTCCAATGAATGAAGAAGAACTGCGGAATATGATGTATACCGCTCAATTAGAAAATAAAGGACCATTCTCCATTAGATATCCAAGAGGTAGAGGAGTAATGGTGAATTGGAAAAAGCCTTTCAAAGAGATTAAAGTTGGTCAGGGAAGAAGAGTTCAAAATGGAGACGACATAGCCTTCATTACAATCGGATCTATTGGTAATTATACTACTAAGGCAATTGAAACTTTAAAAGAAGATGGCATCTCAGCCGCTCATTATGATATGAGATTTGTGAAGCCATTAGACGAGCTTTTGTTGCACGAAATCTTCGGTAAATTTGATAAAGTTATCACAGTTGAAGACGGATGTTTGTTAGGTGGAATGGGATCAGCGATTCTAGAATTCATGGCAGACAATTCTTATCAAGCCAAAGTAGTAAGACTAGGGATTCCAGATAAATTTATTGATCACGGTAAACAAGACGAATTACATCATGATTGTTTTTATGATGTTGCAGCCCAAATTAAATCTGCCCAAAAATTGATGCAAGGAATCATTCTTAAAGCATCTTCAATGGTTGGATAATATCCCAAAATCAAATTCATGAAATACTTATTACCTCTTTTAGTTCTTGCATTATTTTCTTGTCAAGGTGAAACTGAAAAACTTCAATCTGATGAAGAGAAAATTGAAATTTCAGTAAGAAACTACTTCTTCATGGGAGATTCTGTTGAGGTTCAATGTACTGTTGCTGACACTATTTCTGCAAAAGAGTTAGATGTAATTCTTGAAACAACCGAAGAAAACTTAAGATTGATACAATTGGATATTGATACGCTAAATTCAATGATTGACAACATGGCCTATGAAAACTTGGAACTTGATGCCCAAGTTTACAGTAGAACAGAAGAGATATCTGAACTGTTCAGCGATAACAGAAGAGAGTCGTTATGTGGTTTGCAGCTTAAGATGGAACAATTAAAAGCGAAGAAAATGGAATTCCATAATTCAAACAGGTTATACATGCATTTAAGAAGATCGACTTTCGCTAATGTTTCAGGTTATGGTGTTCTACTTCATTACGAAATGGGTGACGAATCTGCCGATCTTCAAGTTCTGATGAATGCCAATTTTGATGTTGTTGATTAAAGGATTTGTTCCCCCTTTGGAGGGTCTGATTTCTTTAATCAATTTTAAAAATCAGGTTAGTTCGAGTGATCAAGACACTTTTTGTCTTGATTGTATCGAGAACTACCGTCCAGCAAATCCAAATTTAAGTCCAGCCTTGAATTCCAGTTTCTCAGGTTTCCATGAATGTAAAGGTCCAATGTCTAATCGCTTGTGAGATCTTAGATAATAAGCCTTCACAAACGGAATCAAAACATACTTTGTTCCCATCCTGAACTCCAAAGGAAATTTACTGAATGAGAATTGAAACAGATTCACATTCACTCCAAAAGCATAACTCATGTAGGTCTGTTTTATATTATTCTCAGGGCTATTTAAGATATTTCCATATAAGCCCGCAGTTAGACTAATCCTGAACTTATAAGTTAATGCCACTTGCCTTCCTTTGCAGGATGATCTTGCCATCTTCCCCAATAATCTGAGGTCATTCAAAATCCAATAATTCAATGTTCCTCCAACTCTAGTAATACTAAAAGGGTTAGCTACGTGATTCTGATCATAGAAATTTCCCGCTTCATAATGACCTTGAGCTGTTGCAGACCAAAACCTCTGTAAGTATTGATGATATTCAACATCAAAAGGATTAGATTTTATGTATTCTCCTCCTGTATCTAACGGTCTCTTATAACTCTTACCATAAGAAGCACTGAATCCAGTCAATTGGGCGTCAGCAACAGCCGGCATCAATAATAGAGCAAGAAGGATGACAATAACAGCGAGTTTCATAAGTAGTGGTTAATTCACAAATAAATATATTCAAATTATTGATGTTATCTCTTCAGTTTATGGCGAAGCCTGCAAAGTAAGGTCTGGGCTACTTGTTTTTCAAGGTTAATAATTATAAACACCATTGAGATCAAAGTTCTATACACATCCAATCACTCCCAAATTGCGTCAGCAATTCTCTCCTCCAAACAGGTGGAGTACTCTGCAGCGAACAGCAAAGAGGGAGGCGGTGGCTCATTATTCATCCCAGACTTCAGATCACTTCTCCCGATAGCTATCGGTATACGCTCGGTGAACTTCTATTCAAGTTCCTCCTCATTCTTAATTCCTCTTTCTAAACCAGTATCCTGTTTAAATTGCTAATTGTCATGTCACCCAATCAAGATAATTATCTTGATTGATTAAATGAAATTCTGCTTTAGGATATGCGTTTGCCCAACCTCCAGGAACTTTTGCTTTTCGATTTGGGTTCCATTTTAACTCATAACCTCTTAACTGACCTTCTTCTTCTTCGACCCAATCCAGTTCTTGTTGATCGTAAGTCCGCCAAAAATAAAAGCTTACAGTTCGCCTAGAATATGTGAGGTACTTAATTCGCTCATTTATTACAAAATTTTTCCATAAATCTCCAACGTCATTTCTTAATGAGAGTGGATTGAAATTTTGAATAATTGCATTTCGAATTCCGTTATCATAAAAATACCACCTATTCATTTTTGTAACCTCTTTTCTCAAGTTCCTGCTGAAACCAGTTACTTTGAAAATTACAAATGCTTTTGAAAGAAGATTGAGATATCTTTCAACTGTATTCTTAGACATTTTTAAGGAGCGCCCTAGTTCTTCAAGATTCACTGGTTTCCCGATTTGAAAGGCAATTAATTGAAGTAAATCAAGAATTTTATCTGATTTTCTAATCCCTTCGAAATCAAGAATATCATTTAGCAGGTATGAATTCACCATTTCTCTTAGATAATCTATTTGGTCATTTCGATCAGAACAGTGAATTAATTCAGGGTATCCGCCGAAAATCATTCTTTCTTGAAGTAATGAATTAGTTGTAACAAGATCTTCTTGAAGTGTTAACTCCATTAAAGACAAGGGGTGCAATTTTAATGTATTTTTTCTACCAACAAGAGGTTCTCCCACCTTATTGTCAAGTTCGAACATAGATGATCCTGTTGCGATTACTTTAATAGTTTTGAATTGATCAACTATAAACTTGAGGTTTTGTCCAATATTTGGAATTTGTTGTGCTTCATCAATTACTAGAAGTGTTTTGTTTCCGAGTAACCTCTTATAATTTTCTTTAGTTCTATTCTCTAACAATTTTAAAACGGTAAGGTCATCTCCGTTCAATAAAAGGTAGTCTTTCTCTTTTTGAGTTTTTAAAAACCTGCTTATGAACTCTGTTTTTCCAACCCGTCTGGCGCCATAAATGACGAGCACTTTTTTTGGTTGCAGTTTCTTAATGAACTCATCTTTAATTGCCCTATTAATGAATATTTCACTCATATTTTTTAATTTGCATTGACGCAATTTACGTAAATTATGTCATTTAAGTGACGTATTTAACGTGAAATACGTCACTTTCTTAATGTTTGATATTGAAAAGCAACATTAAATCCACTTTTAAATCAAAAACAAATGAATTATTAGTGAACCTAAATAATTAGACACATTGTTTTTCAAGGTTAATAATTATCAACATCATTGAGATCTGAGTGTTCTACGCCTTCAAGCACTCCCAAATTGCGAAAGCAATTCTCTCCTCCAAACAGGAGGAGTACTCTGCAGCGAACAGCAAAGAGGGAGGCGGTGGCTCATTATTCATCCCAGACTTCAGATCAGTTTCTCGGCTCAGTGAACTTCATTTTATATTTGAAAGTCATCATCCTGCACACTCCCCTATAACTCATAACTCATCATTTATAATTAATAAAGAATGCAACCCTTTCTCATCCATCTGCATCAGTAAAGAAATTGCTGACCCAATTTAATATCAAACAATGAAAAAATTAGGATTTATTTTAATCGCATTAGTAACCTTAGCCAGTTGTGACAAGACAACGAACAAGTATATGTGCTACGAACCAGTTTACACTGATGCAGAAACATTTAGAACTGCGGCTTCTTTTGAAGGACCAAAGACTATCACCAAAGACGGAGCAATTTATTTTAAAGACAATTATCTATTCATAGTAGAACCTAATAAAGGAATTCACTTCATTGATAATAATGATCCTTCTAATCCAATTAATTCAGGATTCTTGAACTTGATGGGGGCCTCTGGTCTTTCTATAAAAGGCAATTTTTTATATGTTAATGCAATGACTGATTTAGTGACGATAGACGTTACTTCTTTTTCTTCACCTTTTGAGGTGAACCGAATTGAAGAGTGTTTTCCAAGCGCATTACCAGTAATGGATAAAAATTATCCAACAAAAACAATTGACAAAGCTAAAGGTGTGGTTACTGATTGGAATGTGGTTCAAACAACAGAAGATGTAAATGATTCTCCAGTTTGGAATGGATGCATTGGTTGTGAGTGGGGAGTGAGCTTTGATAACACTTTTAGCACTAATCAAAGTAACTCAAACGGTGCGTCTGCAGGAGTTGGAACGTCTGGTTCATACGCCTTAATGACAATTATGGGAGATTACTTATATGTTGTTGACCAATGGAGATTAAGACCTTTTAGCCTTTCAAATCCAGCTGTGCCAGAAGAAAGTGAGGCAACTGTTTATTTGAGTTGGAACGTGGAAACAATTTTTCCGAATGGAGAGCACCTTTATATGGGGACTACAACAGGA
>JBLFXO010000054.1:0-15051 GCA_047609865.1 Arenicella sp. | reverse complement strand
CCTAGATTTTTGGAAATAAAAAACCCAGTCTTGCCGAAGCTAGACTGGGTTTTCTTTGCGTTAATTGTTTATTATTGAATCGGTAATCCTGTTGTTACGTCTCCGTAAGCAATAACCATTGGGTCATCTGAAAATGGATCTTCTGTCCAAACTCTACCCATTTTGGCATCAACCTTTTCAACTTTTACATTTTTGAAAGTTCCAACCCATGGAGCTTGAACCATGTCGCCAACTTTTACGTTTGGATTGACTGGTAAAGCTGTACAATCTGACTTTGAATGCATTTTCATTTTCCCTGCGAACCCACAAGTAAGAACTTTGTCACCCTTCACTGAAATTATAGTGGCTGCCTTATAAGACGCACCATCTTTAACTGCAACAGTTGTTCCTGGTGCCCACTCTGAAGTTAGCACGTGAAATGAATTCGGCTTAATTTGGTAAGTCGCTTGACCGATACCAACACCATCATCTTGAGCTGGGTTATCCCAATCTAAATCAATGTAATTTACAATTGGCTCAGCAGGATTTGAATCATCAACTACAATTGCTCTTTGCATTCCAGAACCAGTTTGCCACCACGTTAAAACGATATCACCGTTTTTAGCAGTTTGACCTGACTTAATAGGAACAATCATGTAATTTGGAATATCAACTTCACCATCAAAAGTGAAATCAACCGTACTCATTTCGCCACCAGGAGCGCTCATATTCGCATTATAGAATATGAAAGTTTGACTTTCAGCATCTCCACTTGTTGCATCTTGTTGCCAAGTAATTGAAGGAGTTAATACATAATCCCCAGCAGCAGCGATAGTTCCAGTTGTTGGAAAATCTGGAAATGGATTGATTACTCCATCTTCAACAACCTCTTCAGTTGCTGATGTATCCGCTGCTTCATTTGATTCAGTAGAGTCAGTACTTTCGTCTGCCCCTCCACATGATGCTAGAACAAATGCACTCATTCCGATCACTAATAATTTCTTTTTCATAATAGGTTTTAATTTTAAACTAAAGTATAAATTATTTGAAATTAAGCACTTAGCTAATACGTAAATCTTTGAAAAAAAAAATGGTTATGTGACTAAAATAGGTGGTGAATGATATTGAATTATAAGTCTGTGATCAATGTTTCAAGCTTTATTCCTCTTGATCCTTTTAGAAGAATCAATTTATTTGAAAGTGAATTAACATCTACTTTTTCTAATAGATCTTGTACTGTTGCAAATTTTTCAAAATCTGAATTCACTTTTGAAAACTCAGCGCCAACTAAATAAACATCTACTCCTAAGCTTTTAACTTGATCTGCAATTTTTTGATGCTCCACTTCTGAAATCTCCCCAAGCTCCAACATATCACCTAAAACAGCTAATTTGTTTTCGCCTGACATCTCAGAAAAGCTATCCAAGGCAGCTTTCATTGAAGTAGCATTTGCATTATAACAATCAACTATCAAAGTGTTTCTGTCAGTCTTTGTTACTTGAGAGCGATTATTAGAAGGCACATAACTTGACAAGGCAAGACCAATGTCATTAGTTTCAACTTTAAAGTGACGACCAATCGTCACTGCCGCTAAGAAATTGCTTAGATTATATCTTCCGACCAATTTAGAATTGATTATTCCTGATTGAAATCCTTCTTCGCTCCATTTAAAATTCACAAAAGGGTCTAAAGATTCTAAACTCCCTTTGACATCACCTTTCGATTCTCCGTAAGATGCATTTTGAGTCAAAGGCATTTCATTCATAAGCACCTCATCTTCTGCATTATAAAACAAGAATCCATTTTCACTCGCAATGTAATTATAAAGCTCAGTTTTGGTTTTAATCACTCCTTCTAGAGATCCAAACCCTTCAATGTGAGCAGCACCAATATTCGTTATTATGCCGTGAGTGGGTTCAGCAATTTGAACTAGTTCTTGAATATCTCCGGGTTTGTTCGCTCCCATTTCAATCACGGCAAAGTCATGATTTTTGGTCAGTTTCAATAATGTGAAAGGAACTCCAAGTTGATTATTAAAGTTACCTGTGGTAATAAGAAGATTATACTTCTTCTCTAAAACCGCACCAATAAGTTCTTTTGTAGTTGTCTTACCATTGCTGCCAGTAATCCCCAAAACAGGGATATCAAATCGCCTTCTATGATAATTTGCGAGATCCTGAATTGTCTTCAACACACTTTCCACAAGAATACATTTGTCCCCTTTTGAAAATTCAACCTCATCAACTATTGAATAATTACATCCAGCCGCTAAAGCTTCATTTGCAAATTTGTTTCCGTTAAAATTATCCCCCTTTAAAGCAAAGAATAATGTGTTCGGCACCAAGTTTCGTGTATCAGTACAAATACCATCCGATACAAGAAATAATTTATGTAATTCAGAAATCTCCATTAGTTCAAAATAGCTGCAATTCCTGGAAGTGTTTTACCCTCCAAATACTCTAACATGGCTCCACCACCGGTTGAAACGTGACTTACTTTTGTTCCTAGATTAAATTTATTAACTGCCGCAACACTGTCTCCACCACCTACTAATGAGAAGGCTCCGTTTTGAGTTGCCTCAGCAACAGCTAGTGCAATTTCTTTTGTTCCATTTTGAAATTTTGGCATTTCAAACACTCCCATAGGGCCGTTCCATAAAATCAATTTAGAATTCAAAATTGCTTTTTTAAACACTTCAATCGAACTAGCAGCAACATCCAACCCCATCCAACCATCTTCGATTTCTCCTATCGCAACTTCTTTAGTATTTGCCTCATTTGAAAATTCATCTGCTACAATTGTGTCTTTCGGAATCAGTAAATTGACACCCTTTTCCTTTGCTTCTTTTATAATCTGTTTTGCAGTCTCTAAAAAATCATCTTCTACCAATGAATTCCCGACTTGTCCTCCTTCTGCCTTAACGAAGGTATAGGCCATTCCCCCTCCAATAATGAGGTTGTCTACTTTGTCTAAAAGCTTAGTAATGATTGTAATCTTTGAAGACACCTTCGCCCCACCGACAATAGCCGTCAGTGGTTTCTCAGTTGAATTCAATACTTGATCAACACTTTTAATTTCTTTTTCAATCAACAAACCGAACATTTTGTTTTCAGGAAAGTAATCTGCTATTACGGCTGTTGAGGCATGCGCTCTGTGAGCTGTTCCGAAGGCGTCATTAATATAAACATCACCATGCTTCGCTAATTTCTCAGCCATATGAGCACTTCCTTTCTTTTCTCCTTCATGAAATCTTAAATTCTCTAAAAGCAGAACTTCTCCAGCTTTTAAATTTGCTGATTTCTCAAACGCCTTATCTCCAATACAATCTGAAGCGAACTGGACTTCACATCCTAAATTCTCTTCAATCTTTCCTAAAATATTTTTTAATGAGAATTTATCTTCAGGGACATTCTTTGGCCTTCCCAAGTGTGACATTAAAACAACGCTTCCTCCACCTTCAAGTACTTTTTTGATAGTTGGAATGGCCGCCGAAATTCTTGTGTCATCTGTCACTGTTAATGTCTCTTTATTAAGGGGAACATTAAAGTCGACTCTTATGAGAGCTCTCTTATTTTCAAAGTTGAAATCGGCAATGTTTTTCATGTCTGCAAATATACAGCACAAAAAAAGGAGGTTGAAAAATTCAACCTCCTTTTATTCAAAAATTTTTAACAATTTATTTCAACATCACCTTTCTGTTGATCGCATCATTATCAATTAACAATGACACAAAATAGATTCCAGATTTATTGAATTGAGAAATATCAATTTGATCAGTTTGATTACCTGCAGACTTTTGTCCTAAAGCTTCTCTGTAAACTAATTTACCCGACATATCGATCACGTTCAAAGTAACATCTGAACTCGTCAATGTTGCATATTTTAAAGTAAGTTGATTAGCATTCTGATCAACGATTACTCTATAAGCTTGATCTAATTGATCATGTGCCGTAATACTTACGTTATCAACAACAGTAATTGTCTCTTGTCCTAAATAAACAACATCATTCCCTGTTGAACCACCATTATCAGTTGCATTAAACGCATAATAAACGGTAACTGGCCCCATGTCTGTTGATGGAGCATTCCATGTAAACTGCCAAGCTGTATTACCTACAGAAGACGAATGATGCACATATTCTTTTCCACCAGCTGAAGTAGTAGCAGAATTAGTACCTGAATTGAAAGTTCCAGCAGCGTTATCTGATGCATCAAGAACAGTTAATTGGAAACCATTTTTGGCTCCAGCGGCAATTGATAAATCAATAGTATAAGATTGGCCAGGAGTATATTCATTCCCTGTTCCCGAAAAAGCATAAGTTATCGTTCCGGCAGCAGATTGAGTTGTACCGGTGTGGCAATCCGTACAGGTACCATCTCCAGGAGCGCCAGTTTTGGCATTCGGCGGGTTGGCTGAGTACATTACGCTTTCAATACCATCATTGTGGTAAGTTGAAATGGTTCCTTCCTTATCAAAATAAGAGAAACCTAAGAATCCCGCAATGGGAATTAAAAAAAGTAGTTTTCTTGTCATATTGTGTAGTATTTGCTGTTTAGGTTAGCAATATAAGAACATAATTATTGATATCAAAAGTACAATTGCGCCAAAACCATGCACTATTGGAATCGTTAGCGTTTAAAGCTTAAACCTTCTGTTAAATGAGAATCCAAATCTGAATTGGCCGTCCAACCAGTTAGAAGAAGTTCCGGGAATGAAAACATTCTCATTCAATCCTCTTCCGTTTGAGAAATGAAGAGCGAAAGTATGTCCACCTGTCAATATCTCGAAACCAAAGCTCAATGGATCCTGAGCAACAATTGCAGCAGGACGGCCAAAAACATGATTGTATTCGAATAATATCCCTAGCGTCTTAGTGAACCGGAACCTTCCTGAAGCCCCAGCAAATAACAAGCCGTTCTTATCATTGAAATCAA
The DNA here is from genome assembly GCA_047609865.1 of Arenicella sp. Classification (GTDB taxonomy): domain Bacteria; phylum Bacteroidota; class Bacteroidia; order Flavobacteriales_D; family Crocinitomicaceae; genus Paracrocinitomix. The sequence continues at coordinate 10,137 of JBLFXO010000054.1, read as the reverse complement.
CATAATTCCTGTGATTATACCCAACATTTACTTGCAGTGAAATTCTATCTCCAAACTTTCTTGTAATCAGCAATTGATTCGTGAACATGAACCTATTTAGAAAAGTCGGATATGACGTTACTGATGTTGAATCTGTGCTCGCTTTGCCATAAGGAAGAACAACTGAACTCACATAAGTCAATGACAAAGGCATTCCTTTATCTTTTTGTTGGAGGATGCTGTACTTAGCAAAACCATCTAATAGTGCTGTTCTTGCTCCTACTCCTTTGCTTCTCCCCAATCCAATATCTAAATTATCTATAATCCCATACTCAAAAGCAAAACGGACATCAGCCAAATTATCAAATCCAAAAAAGTTTTGAATTCCACCACTAGCTCCAGCAAGATCACCAAACTTATGGGCAATAATAAAGTCAAGGGATCTTTTTGGAATCATTTCACTTGAATGATTATTGACCACTCTTGTACCTGCGAATGTCTCATTTACCTTGTTCTGAGCAATAAGACTCGCGCTAAAAAATAACCCAGCTAATAATATTCCTAATCTTTTCATTCAGTTGCTTTTGTTTCTATATAATACATTAGATCTAGCATCTGCTCATCACTCATATTCTCGTATGAATACATAGGCATGTATTGCTTTCTACCACTTATGGCATAAGTACCGTATCTTGTAATATGCGAAATCGAAAAAGTGTTGTACTTGTTCTTTTTAGCTAATAAAAATTTGTGTGTTAATTTGGTGTCATCCAAATCAAAATTTGTGATATTTCGACCGACCGCATGACAATGTAAACACCCATCTTTATAAATATACTCTCCGTTCTCGGCCACAGGAGAATATCCCTCAATTTTTGGAATAGCAGATGTACCAAAATGGGCGTCATTAATTTGATTGTATTTAGATTTCAAAAGCACAATAGCCTTCTCATTGTTAGTTGACATATAAGTAGTGAATTCCCCTAGTTCTCTAGCTGTAAATTTTAAATCTGAAATTTTGAGCTCTATAGATTTATAGTAATGCATTACAGATCTGATTTCCCAATCTTCCATTTCTCTTCCTTGCGAGCACTGAGTTGCACACAATTGTATGGCATTAAACAAGGTGTCCCGTGTAGGCTTAACTAAATCACCATATTTTTTTGAGTAATCTCCGTTGTACCAATGTTCCTTATTGAACATGCCATAAAAAGTAGAAGCTGGTAAAAAAGGAAGACCATTCTTTTTACTGTATTCTAATACGCGTTCAGGTGATTCATCACTTGGATCATCTGTTTCTAATTGTAAATTATGGCAGTCGGTACACATGAAATACTTTGACACTCTAGAATTAGAACCATCTTTCAATTTACCAAATCTCACCATCTCTTCACCCATTCTCGCCGAATCTTTATCGACACTCATGATGTATTGAATTGGCTTATCATCATTCAGTATATCTAGAGCGTATGAAACGGATACATCAGCTAGATCTTCATCTAAAAGTTGGGATTGTGAATAGGAACTATAAGCACCTTTTGCTCGATAATTGAATGCAAAAAGAGAAATTGCAAGAATTAAAAGCAGACTGATTTGACTAATTTTCTTAAGCATGTTTAACTTTGGATTACGAAATATAGAAATTATTTTGCTGCAATGAGTAATATCTTATCCACACCAATTGAATATCTTAAAGGAGTTGGTCCTAAGCGTGGAGAAATTCTCAGAAAAGAAGCTGGTATATTCACTTACAACGATTTAATTCATTATTTCCCTTTTAGATATATTGATAAATCCTCTTACAACTTAGTGAGAGACATTCCTCATCACGAGGGAGCTGTACAGTTAAAAGGTCAGCTATTAGGATACAAAGAAGTCAAATTTGGCAAAGGCAAAAGACTAGAAGTCAAGTTTGAAGATGAAAGTGGGAAAATTGATTTGATTTGGTTTAAAGGAGGAAAGTGGATTACTCCCAAATTGGTTATTGGAGGATGGGTAAAGGTTTACGGAAAAGCCAAACAGTACGGATCGAAATACAACATGGCGCATCCTGACATGGAGTTTTTGGCTCACGAAAGAGAAGACTCTTTAGGACTTCAAGCCATATATCATTCGGGAGAAAAATTGCAACATCTCGGTTTTACGACTAAGGGAATTGAAAGAATCATTGATCAATTGTTACCTCAACTCAAGAATGGAGTTGAGGACATTCTACCTCAATGGATGATTAACGACCTTAATTTGATTTCAAAAGAAGAAGCATTGATTAAGATTCATCAACCAAAAAACTTTGATGACGTTCAAAAAGCTCAGTTCCGATTGAAATTTGAAGAACTGTTTTTACTTCAACTCGAACTCGTATTCAGAAAAGAAATCACAAAAAAGAAGATTCAAGGAATCAAGCTGGATAAAATTGGAGATGCTTTCAATATATTTTTCAATGAGCACTTACCATTTGAATTGACGGGAGCTCAAAAGAGAGTGATAAAAGAAATAAGAGCGGACATAAGTACGGGAATCCACATGAACAGATTGCTGCAAGGTGATGTTGGCTCTGGTAAAACATTAGTAGCATTAATGACAATGCTCCTTGCTGTGGACAATGGATATCAAGCTTGTATCATGGCTCCGACAGAGATTTTGGCAAGACAGCATTACACAACTATTTCTGAACTTTTAGCTGAGATGGATTTGAAAGTTGGCGTACTTACAGGATCAAGTAAAAAATCTGAGCGTAAGATTATACACGAACAATTACTTTCGGGTGAAATAGATATTCTTTGTGGGACCCATGCGCTACTAGAGGACATTGTTCAATACAAAGACTTAGGCTTAGCCATCATAGATGAGCAGCACAGATTTGGTGTAGCTCAAAGATCTCGACTTTGGAAAAAGAACACACTTCCACCTCACATATTGGTAATGACAGCCACTCCAATCCCTAGAACTTTGGCCTTAACTTTTTATGGAGATTTGGATGTTAGTGTGATTGATGAATTGCCACCTGGAAGAAAGGAAATCCAAACCTCTCACCGTTTGGAATCAGCAAGACTTAACGTTTTCGGCTTTATTGAAAAAGAGATTGCGAAAGGACGGCAAATCTATATAGTGTATCCACTTATACAAGAATCTGAAACATTAGATTATCAGAATTTAATGGATGGATACGAATCCATAACAAGAAGATTTCCTTTGCCAGAATACAGAGTGAGCATTGTTCATGGTAAAATGAAACCGGCAGATAAAGCCTACGAAATGGAGCAGTTCGTCCAGGGGAAAACTCATATCATGGTTGCCACAACCGTAATTGAAGTGGGAGTTAACGTTCCGAATGCTTCTGTTATGATTATTGAGAGCTCAGAGAAATTCGGACTATCACAACTTCATCAATTAAGAGGAAGAGTTGGTAGAGGTGGCGACCAATCATATTGCATCTTAATGACTGGCTATAAATTAGGAGAAGATGCTAAAAAGCGATTGGCCACAATGGTAGATACAAATGATGGGTTTAAGATTTCTGAAGTTGATTTGAAACTAAGAGGCCCCGGTGATATTATGGGCACTCAGCAAAGTGGAATCCTTAATCTTAAACTGGCAGATTTGGCAAAAGACGCTCAGATAGTTCTTTTGGCAAGACAAAAAGCCCAAGAACTTTTAGAGCAAGATCCAGAATTTAAGAAACCGGATCACAGGGCTCTTGCTAAGGCCCTCAGAGTTATCATCAAAGCTAAGCCTAACTGGAGCAGAATCAGTTAGTAATCAACAATCAATTGGTTCTAAACTATTGAAACACCTCTTTAATCTTAGCCCAATTTGTGGTACTTTTCGGATAGATAATTGAATTATGAAAAATTTATTGATTTTAATTACACTTTGCGTTTCCAATATTGCGGTAGCTCAAGTTTACGGTGACGTCTTCATGGATAAACGTGAAATCATTAAAAACATTGACTATTCAGTAAGTTACAGTAAGCCCGGAAAACTAATTTTTGACATTCAAGTTAATCGTGACGGCAAGGTTACTTCATGTTGGATTAACAAAGAAAAAAGTAACATAACCGCCACAGCACCAATGATGAAAGCGAAAGATAAAATCATGAACCAATTGTTCTTCGGAAAAGGAATTGGCTTGCCGGAATATCACTCTGGTTACGTAATGATATCAACTGTTAAGGGTATATCCACAGATGATAACGATAGGTTTAAACCACCACATTAAATTGGAATCCAATAATCATCTATTTAAGTGAGAAATTAGGAGCAACCTATTGATCGCACCTGCGTTTGGATTGAAAATAGATAAATGAAATATACACTTGCCCTCAGTATTCTTATAAGTTCCATTTCTTTTGGACAAACTACAAAAAAGGCCTGTTTTATTGGAAACAGTTACATCTACACCAATGACATGCCTGGATTAGTTTCAAGTATGGCCACCGCTGATGGTAATACTCTTATAAAAGATCAAAACACGCCTGGAGGGCAGACTTTACAAAGCCACAGCACAAACGCAACTTCTTTAGCCAAAATAAGTGCAGACACTTGGGATTTTGTTATTCTTCAAGATCAAAGTCAATTCCCATCTTTCCCTCACTCTCAAGTGGTTGCAGATGTTTATCCATATGCAGAAATATTGTGTGATTCAATTAGAGCTGCAAATGAGTGTGCCATTCCACTATTCTTTAACACTTGGGGCCGCAGAGATGGTGACCCACAATGGGATTCGATCAACACCTTTGATAAAATGAACCAGCGTCTTTTCAATGCTTATGAATATATGGCGGATTTCAATGCAGGATATAGAGCTCCGGCTGGATCTGGGTTCGATCACGTTGATAACGATATAGCAGCACCAATTACTCACGCCAGTTTATATGCAACGGACGGAAGTCACCCTTCAATGTATGGATCTTACTTAACGGCTTGTATCTTTTACGAAATTATGTTTGACGAAGACGTTCAAGGAAACACATTTTTACCAATTGGAGTAACAGCTCCAATCGCAACCTACCTGCAAGAAACTGCGCATCATGTAGTAAATGACGTTGATTCAATTGAAGTCGATTTTACTGAGCCTTTTGCAAATTTCTCATACACTGAAAACATTTTTGAAGTTACTTTTGTCAACGAAAGTTCACATGACTTTGAGTGGAGCTGGGACTTCGGAGGTGGGAATACTTCTACTGACGAAAACCCGACATTTGATTTTGGTCAAAACGGAGACTTCCCAGTGACTTTAACAGTTTCTAACTGCGGACAGAGCCACGACACAACTATTTGGGTAAGTTTAAATACAGCCGATATAGATGATGACACATTTAAATTTGAAATGTATCCTAATCCCTCCTATGGTTTGGTGACGATTAATACGAACTCTAACTTTGAGTATCAAGTTTACAACCTTGAAGGAAAAGTAGTCATCCAAAATTCGGGTGTAAAAAAAGCCGACTTCAAATTAGAAACCGGCTTTTATATCGTCAATGTTAATGGATCTATCCAAAAACTAATAATCCTTTAATCTTCAGAAAAGAACTCTTCTTTCGTATCAGACTGATAAAAGATTCTGATTTGAGCAGTATCTTTTAAAAAATCAATTCTACCAATAAGAATTTTGGTGATTTTAAGACCGGTTCTTTCTCGTAAATCTGCTTCAAGCTTTGACCTATTTTCAGGTTTCACGTTTTCTATCTTCTCATAGATAATGGCCTTACTCATTTCGTGATCTTGTAAAATCACATATTCAAATAAGTAAATGACACCAATGGTAGCAATATTAATAAATGCCAATTCTGCATAACTCACTTGCTTTCCAGCTAATGCGTTGGTCACAGCCAAACCTATCGCAACAAAGAGATAGGTCATTTCTTTAATCCGAACTGTACTTGTACGATATCTAATAATTCCAAATATGGCAAATAGCCCTAATCCCATTCCAGTATCAATGTCCAGCTTTTTAAGGGCAAAACATATCATGAATGAAATGATCGAAATCATATAATAGGTAAAGAGATAATCTTTACGTTGAGTCTTTGGGTAATAGATATACCTAACTAATATCGTTAGGAATATAAAATTTATGGTGAATCGGAAAGCCAACTTATAAAAGTCGTTTGATATCCAATCCATTCCTAAAAACCCTTCTGCTAATTCTTGTTGTGGCATTTTTAATCTTTTAATTTATCTATCAATAATAATTTCTCTTTGAAATTGTTGGATTTCAAAAGAGGGTTCAATTTAGCTGTTCCTACGCAGTATTTGCTAAATCCGTTCGGTCTAACTGAGTTTTTTTTCATTAGTTGAAAAAATAAACTGTTGCGATTTACATTTTCTTGCTTCAATTCTGCAATAACTATATGCGGAAAATCCTCCTTATGTTCACCATCTTTAAATCCAAGATTCAGATCTAAAGTCAGTCTTTCTTTCTCCACCTTATTCACTAAAGTGATGCGATCAAAATAATTCCACATTTTTGATTCAAGCCCATACTCCTTGCCTATCACGGCATCAATGTATTCTTTAGAACCTGTCGTTAGAACTTTCTCAAAATCTTGTACCTTAATTCTTTTCTTATCCGTTCTCCCCTTGTACTTTCTCTTAATTTCAAGAAAAAACAAATCGGATTCAACGTATTTCCTAATCCTTACTTTAAACCTTTCGCTTCTCTCATTATGATGATCTAAATAGAAGTTAAATTTTTCAGTATCAAAATATTGGGTAGAATAGCTACTCATTTTGGTACCTTGAATCTCCAATGAACGGTAATTTTCTTTAAGAAGAGGAAGGATGTCATTGAACGTTTTTCTTGACACCACAAACTTAGTGTCTGTCCGGTTCATAAGAGCAACTTCATTCATTTGCTCCAATGTAATGGTCTCAAATTCACTCAATATTTTCTTTTCTCCGTAACGTTCGAATTCCATTAATCAAAAGTAACTTAATTTTGTATATTACATATAAATAAAGCAATACACATATTAGACAAACGTTTTTGAAAAAGGTTTAGTTACTTATGAAAAATAAAATAATTCAAGTCAATTATAAAGAAGGTGCTGACATTAATGCCTTTGATGTTCAAACAAAAGATTTGATTGAACAAACTATAGCATTCTCTAAAAACGCCTACGCTCCTTATTCTAACTTTCATGTGAGTGCATGTTTAATTTTAGATGATGGTGCAGTCATCAAAGGAACTAATGTTGAAAATGCCTCTTACCCAGTTTCCATTTGCGCTGAGAGAACATTGCTTTCGCATACGGTTTCGAATTATCCGGACAATAAAATCGTGAAAATTGCAATCTATGTTGATAGAGAACTTAGCGAACCTGTTTCACCATGCGGAGTTTGCAGACAAACTTTATTGGAAGTTGAAAAAAGACAAGACCAAGAAATTGAGGTCATCTTAATCAGCAAATTAGAAACAAGCAGAACTTATATCGTTTTTGAAAGATGTTCTGATCTTTTACCTCTTTATTTTGATGGCGAGGTTTTGTAAATCATATTTTTGGATCGGCGCAGTTTGCTGTCTGGTGTTAACCTCCTGTAGAAGTAGAGAAGAAAGACTAGAAGATGCCCATGACAACTTGCAAGAAGCCTCGGACGACCTTGAAGACGCACTTCAAAATCTAAATGATGTTTTTGAGAAGAGTAATGAAAGGTTAGATTCTGTTTTTCAGGATGTCAATCAGCGTTATGACGATAGTTTGAATACCAATAACTAATCCTCCTCGTCTGGATCAGGCAAATCAGCATCTTTATAGGTAGTTGACAAACTCATCAAGGGCATTCTGACATTGAAGTAAAGTGCCTTCACCTTCTTTCTTCCTTTTACTTTTTCTTGATCAGTTCTTCTAAACTTTAATAAATCACAATCTGTAATGAGATGCTGTTCAATTGCCCTTAATCCTAAATCACCTAATATTTGATATTCGTGATCAACCGAAATAACCACGTAGGCTGAATTCATCTCTCGGCCATCTCCACTATTATAAATGACATCTAAAAGTGAATAATAATGATTGGCATAAAAGTGCTTCTCGTCTTCGTTCCCTAACTTGAGACTAGCAATTGACATCTTTAAAAGAACTTCTAAATCAACGGGATTCTCTTCTAAGACAGTTTTTCCGATTTCAAGCACCTTGTCGTAATCCTTCAGCTTATATTGCTCAGTCAGTGATTTCTTTAAATTACTTATCCCGTATGGTTGATAATATTTTTGGTACACATTACCATAATACAAATGCTTGTATTCTTGAGAACTCAAAGTGCTATCAACGTGAAGCATTTTTTTAAAAAGTTTTGAATAATAATACTCAGATGAGGAATCTTGAACTTCTTTTTTCACAGCATCAAAATCAATTTTTGAGATGGATTGACTCCAAGACAGTGGTATGGCAGAAAGCCACAGCATTACTAAAACTAGTTTTTTCATTGTAAGATTTGGTTAAGACAAGTCGTCAGGTTCCGCCTTTATAAGTATGATTATCAATTTGGTAACACGCTATTTCAAAAAAAATTGTTTACAGAATAACATCCTTATACTCAATCGTTTATTATTAGTCAGCTTAGACGTAACTTTTTATGCCAAATACTGCGTATATTTAAGACCGGTTTTTATCGAATATGAATATATTTGCGAATTGAATTTTATACAAAAAAACTATGGCAACAAAAACTGCTGCTAAAAAGCCTACCAAGGCTACTAAGACAACAAGAAAATCGAAAGCCTCAAAATTTCCGAAAGAGACGTATATCAAATGGTATACAGATATGTTGTTAATTAGAAAATTTGAAGAGAAAATTTCTCAATTATATATCCAACAACAGTTTGGCGGATTCTTGCACGTATACATTGGGCAAGAAGCTATAGCTGTAGGAACAGTATCTGCCAGTCAAAAGGGAGATAAGCACATTACAGCTTATAGAGACCACGGTCATCCTATCGCTTTAGGTTCAGATCCAAGAATATTGGCGGCTGAACTTTACGGTAAGTCTACTGGTTGCTCAAAGGGAAAAGGTGGATCAATGCACTTTTTTGATGTTGAAAAAGGTTTTATGGGTGGACACGGAATCGTTGGAGCTCAAATTCCAATGGGAGCTGGTATCGCCTTCGCTGAGCAATATAAAGGAACGGATAATGTTTGCTTTTGCTCATTTGGTGACGGTGCTGCAAGACAAGGTGCTTTGCATGAGACGTTCAATATGGCTATGCTTTGGAAACTCCCATGCATATTCATAATTGAGAATAATAATTACGCAATGGGAACTTCGGTTGAACGAACTACTAACGTAACTGACATGTCTCAAATGGGAGCATCCTATGATATGCCTTCATTTATAGTTGACGGAATGAGTCCTGAATCTGTTCATGAAGCTATACAAGAAGCTTCAGATAGAGCTAGAAAAGGAGACGGGCCTACATTGTTAGATATTAGAACATATAGGTACAAAGGACATTCAATGTCTGATCCTCAAAAATACAGAACTAAGGATGAAGTTGCTGATTGGCAGTCAAAGGACCCAATTGATCATTGCTTAAAAGTGATTCAAGACAACAAATGGTTATCTGAGAAAAAAATCACTGACATCAATGACTGGGTGAAGAAGGAAGTCGCAGAATCTATCAAATTTGCTGAAGATTCTCCGCTACCAACTCCAGATGAGTTATACAAAGATGTCTACCAAGAAGATTATCCATTCATCAAAGAATATTTAGCTTAGGCTGAAACGATATTACTAATTAATTGACCAAAAAAAAGACATGGCGGAAATAGTTAGAATGCCGAAATTATCTGATACAATGACCGAAGGTGTTGTTGCAGAATGGCATAAAAAAGTTGGAGACGCTGTTTCAGAAGGTGATTTACTTGCTGAAATTGAAACAGACAAAGCCACTATGGAATTTGAGTCATTTTATGACGGAGTTCTTTTACACATAGGTGTAGAAAAAGGTGATGCTGCTCCTATTAACGAAATTTTGGCCATTATTGGTGAAAAAGGAGAAGACGTAAAAGCTATTCTTGCTGAAGCCGGATCTAGTACTCCTGCGGCTGAAGTGAAAGAAGAAGTAAAAGCTGCCCCTGTAGCTGAAGCTGATCAAGTTGTTGCCGAAGTTGTTACTGCTCCTGTAAGTTCAAATGGTTCTTCAAATGGAAAGAGAAT
>JBLFXO010000053.1:0-15616 GCA_047609865.1 Arenicella sp. | reverse complement strand
ATTTCTGATGTAGGTTATAAACCATGCCGTCTGAAAGACCAATTTTTGGCACATGAACTTCCTTTGCGCCAATCTCTTGAAAGATGAATTCGTAAATCTCACATGCCGGCACAATGACGTCCGCCCTGTCAGGTTTTAGGTTGTAATCAGATATTCTATCTTCTACATCCATCTTCTTTAATTTTTCAGAAAGATCTAACATCTCATCAACTTCTATTGGCTCAGATGATTTCTTTCCTAATAGCTTGTGTAGTTTGTTGATATTTCCACCAGTGGCAAAGGTTTTGAATTTGTGGCCCTTTTTTAAGTAAGTCTCAATCCAGTCTGATAAATCTTCCCAAACTTGTCTCTTTACTTTATTCTTTAAGATTCTTATGGTACCAAGTTGAAAAGATTTAGCAGCTACTTTTTCTCCTTTTTTGAAAATCGATATTTCAGTAGATCCACCACCCACATCTATTACAACAAAAGGGTCTTTTAAGTCATATTCCATTAAGAAAAAAGTGGATAGAATGAGTTTTGCTTCCTCTGATCCATCTATGATTTCAATATTAACACCAGTTTCTTTTTTGATCTTCTTCCGAATCTCGGCTCCATTCTCAGCTTCTCTCATTGCCGAAGTGGCACATGCTCTCAGCTCTTTAACTTCAAACACTTCAGAAATCAATCTGAATGCATGCATTGACTTTGAAAATTCCTCGGCTTTATGTTCTGATATTCTCCCAGTTTCAAATACTTCTAGACCTAATCTTAACGGAATTCTAGTATAAGATATCTTCTTGATAAAATGCTTTGCGCCTTCCTCTTCTTGAATTTCTCCGATTAGTAATCTGGCAGCATTTGTCCCTATGTCTATGGCGCCAAACCTCACTTAATTTGATCTAAAAAGTAGTTGTAAGTTTCAGTTTGCGCATTGTAAGGCGAGACCTTTCCACCTTCATAAGGATGGTTCTTTTGGTCTTTATCAATTATCCTAGATTTAGTATTATCGTTGAGACAAGCCTGAATCATGAACTTTAAATCTTGCTGAATTTTTGAATTGTAAATTGGAGTAATAACTTCAATTCTTCCATCTAGATTTCTTCCCATCCAATCTCCTGATGAAATGAAGTATTTCTCTTTGCCGTTATTTGCAAAAATCATGATGCGCGAATGTTCTAAAAATCGCCCCACAACACTCCTTACTTGGATGTTGTCTGATGTTCCCTTGAGTCCCGGAACCAGGGCGCAAACACCTCTTACAATCGCGTATATTTTTACGCCAGCTTTGGAAGCTTCGTACATCTTCTTAATCAACTTAGAATCTACTAAATTGTTAATCTTTAAATAGATATATGCCTCATCACCATTTTGGGCATTCTTAATTTCTTTATCAATTAAGCTGGTCAATTTACGTCTCGTATTAAAAGGGGATACCAGGAGTTCTCTAAAAACTGACCTGTCAAAATTACTTTTGAATATTTTGAAAACCTTGTCAACTTCTTTGTTGATTTCGGGATTAGAAGTTAGCAAAGAACAATCAGTGTAGACTTTAGCCGTCCCTTCATGAAAGTTTCCTGTTCCTATATGAGCAATGCTCTGAATCTTGTCACCAGTTTTTCTCTTAATGATAAACAGTTTTGAATGTACCTTTAAATGTTGAACACCAAATAAAACCGCCACACCATTTTCTTTCAAATAGTTAGACCAATCAATATTGTTTTGTTCATCAAACCTTGCCAACAGTTCAATGACAACAGAAACTTTTTTACCGTTTTGTGCTGCTGATATCAGGGCGTTAATGATTTGTGATTCTTTGGCTACTCTGTAAAGATTAATCTTAATTGAAATCACCTTCGGGTCAATTGCAGATTCTCTTAATACGTCAATTATCGGCCTGAATGACTGATAAGGGAACGTAATTAACAGATCCTTTTCAAGAACAGTTTTTATAATCGATTTTGAAGAATCTACCAGGTCAGGATGATCCAATGGAGGCATCTGATTGTATACAAAAGTAGAATTTCCAAAATCTGGGAAGTTCATGAAGTCTTTAAAGTTGTGATATCTCCCACCAGGAATGATATTTTCACCAGCCTTTAGATTTTGAACATCCATAAGGTAGTTCAACAGATCAAGTGGCATTGCCTTATCGTAAACAAAGCGAACCGTGTCACCTTCTTTTCGCATATCAACGCTATCTTTCATCTTCTCCAAGAAACTCTTTGAGATGTCGTCATCCAAATCAAGCTCAGCGTCTCTGGTAATCTTGAATGTGTAGGCTTCTATTTTATCGAATGAGAATATGCTAAATATTTCAGCCAAATGAAATCTGATGATATCATCTAATAAGATCACTTTTTGGACATCAGATTTATGATGAGCTGGAATAATAAAGAATCTTGATATTGAGGCCGGAACTTGAATGAGAGCATATTTGGTTTTTGTCTTCTCATAATCTGTCATCTTAATTGCAAGGTAAATTCCTTTATCCTGAAGTCTTGGAAAAGGGCGTTTGCTTGATAACATGATCGGTACAATCTGAGGTCGAACCTTATTGTGAAAAAATGACGCGATTGCATCAGATTCTTCCTCTTTCAAATGGCTTTCGTCAGTTTGAAGGATGTGTTTTTCTCTAAGTCTTACGAGTATTTTTTCATAGGATAATTGAAACAATCTTTGCTGCTCAAGAACGATTGACTTAATCTCTTTCAGAAGTTTGCCTGGCGTTCCCTTATATCCTTCTACCTTTTTCTCACCAATTGCATCCATCCTTCTGATTGTTGCTACTCTTACTTTGAAAAATTCGTCAAGATTGTTGGAGTAAATCCCTAGAAATCTGATTCTTTCTATTAACGGATTGGCTGAGTCAAGTGATTCTTGCAGGACTCTTTCGTTAAACGAAAGCCAACTTAATTCTCTATTAAATAATTCCATTAAGGTCTGTTCAGAAATGCCATAAAATAAAAATACCAACTAAAATAAGAATCTTAGTTGGTATTTTCACCTCAAAAAACTATGTTTCCATGAAAAAACATATGTCAAAGATAAGACATATAAATTAATATCCAAGTCATTTTAACATTTTTTATTGAATTAATAAATTGCATCCTCTAATGTCGGCGGTGTCGAAGCGACCTAAAATCTCAAATTGATCGTTTTTCATTCTTCCAAGATCTTCAGTTTCAATGAATGAACAACTGAAAATATTGGCCAAGTCTATAACATTTATTCCGCCGGATTTCTTGTTGGTGTAGGAGAATGGGTCATTATACTCCCGTATTAAAATCTTCATCCATGGTGGGGTGGTGAATAATCCATGTCCTCTAGAGTACGCTTGTGAAAGAAGTTCTGTCATACCATATTCAGAATGAATCACCTCTGTATTTAGTGCATCACAAAGTTGGGCGTGCATCTCTTCCTTAGTCATCTCTTTTCTTCTTCCTTTCATTCCGCCAGTTTCCATTATTATGCAATTTGAAAGATCAACCTTATACTTCTCTGCTAAATCTATCAGAGCAAATGAAACCCCAAACAAAATCACCTTCTTTTCATCTTGGTTCGCTTCAATTATTTGAACTAGTTTTTCATAATCATTTAAGAAAAACCCACTGTTTTCATTTTTTGAAGCTGTGATCAAATAATCAATCATATAAATGAGTGAAGAATGCTTGTTCTCCATATAGGAAGGCAACAATCCTAAAATGAGATAATCTTCAAGGTGGCCATAGAAAATTTCGAATGCCTTGATAAAGCTTATTTCATATAAAGTAGGGTCTACTACGAAGTGCTTACTTCTTGTCGTTCCTGTTGTTCCCGAGCTATGAAATTCAACTTCTCCTTTGTCTTCTCCGCAAACTACATCTTGTGTTTTGAAGAAAGAGATAGGCATGAAAGGAATGTCAGCTAAGCACTTTATGTCTTCGAGGTTTCTCTGAGACAAATCGCAGTACTTTTTGTAGACTTTGTTGTTTTGGTATTGAAATTTAAAAATAGCCAACGCCATTTCTTCAAATTGATCATCTGATGAAATGCTAAAAATCTGTTTAATATCAAAAGGTAATTGTAGTTCCAATTGTGCTGTGTATGATTATTGATTATCTTAGTCCTAATTAAAATTAGGCGAATTCAATTCATGAAGTTAAAAACAAAAATAAGTCAAATTGTCCTTCTAGGATTAATTTTCTTTGGACTAGCCGCTTGCTTTAAAAGTGAGAATTATCCTTTAGTCCCAGTGATTTCTAATCCACAAGTAATATTATTGGGTGATTCAGCACAGGTTTCTTTTGATTTTACTGATGGTAATGCTGACTTAGGTTTGGGAGCTGGTGATACCTTAGGGATTTTTGCTCCAGATTCATTTTATTATCATAACATCTACCTCAGTTACTATGAGAAAGATGATAATTTAGGATGGGTGCCAGGTGAAGATTTAGATGGCAATCCTGTGAAATTTAGATATAGAATCAAACCAATTATTGTTTCAGATAATACCGAAGGGATAAAAGGCAAGATTGACGTTATGGTTGAGCCAACTTATAAAAACAGTCTATCACCCAATTCAGACACCGTTAAGTTTGAAATTCTTTTAATTGATAGAGCTTTAAATCATAGTAATCTGATCGAAACCGGTGAGATTACTGGCGGATAAATTATCAGAATATGCTCATTTATATTTTGTCCAGATCTGTCGAACTTTATTCTACTAAAAGAATCTTTCAAGCTGCAACCAATTCTCATCACAATGTAAGAGTTATAAATTATTTAGAGTGTGATCTTATCATAGAAGATGGACAGTATAAAATCATTTATGAGCACGAAGAATTGATAAAACCTGATTACGTTATTCCAAGAATCGGAGCTTCTGTAACTTCTTACGGTTGTTCAGTGGTTCGACATTTTGAAGTCATGGGTGCAAAGGTTCTAAATCCTTCGGCAGGCATTCATGACTCTCGGGATAAATATAGGTGTTTGCAGCTATTAACTGAATATGGAGTAAAGGTGCCAAATACCTATTTCTCTTACGATTTGTACTATGCAGAGCGAGTTGTTAAGACTAAACTCGGATACCCATTCATTTATAAAGTGATTGAAGGAACTCATGGAGAAGGAGTTCATTTAGTTGACAGCGCTGAGCAGATGCACAATCTGTTCTATGAGAATCAAGCGAAAGATCAAAAGGTTTTACTTCAAGAATTTATTTCTGAATTTCAGGGTAAAGATTTGAGGGTAATCGTGATTGGTAATGAAGTGGTGGCATCAATGATGAGGGTTGCGCAAGCAGGAGATTTCAGGTCCAATATTCACCGGGGAGGCAGAGGTGAAAATGTGCCATTATCTGAAAAAGAAAAAGAGGTTGCATTGAAAGCAGCTAGAGTATTAGGTTTAGGTATGGCCGGTGTTGATATATTGAGATCAAGCAGAGGACCTTTGATTATAGAAGTTAATTCATCACCCGGTATTGAAGGAATAGAAGGGGTGACGAAAATAAAGATTGCAGAGAAGTTAATTGAATTCATTGAAAAATCAGAAGAATGAAGATTGCAGGAAAAACGATCAGGAAAAACGGATTGACGCGAATAGAGATTCCTATCGCTCGCCTGCCTTCTAATACCCCAATTGATGTGGTTGCCCATTGCTATCGATCAGCGAATGATGGGCCTACATTTCTTGTGTTAGGAGGAGTTCACGGTGATGAAGTTAATGGGATAGAGATCGTGAAGAGAGCAGAACAACAAAAGATGTATGCCGATTTGAAATGCGGAACTGTGATTTCAATTCCATTGTTAAATGTATACGGCTTCATCAATTTTGAAAGAGGCTTGCCAGATGGGAAAGATGTAAATAGAAGTTTTCCTGGAAGAAAGAATGGCTCATTGGCTTCTAGAGTTGCGAAAACCCTAACTGAACATATTTTACCTCATGTTGATTTTGCAATTGACTTTCATACAGGTGGCTCGGCGATTTATAATTATCCTCAATCAAGAGTTTTTAGAGATGACAAAGACAGTATAGAATTGGCCCATATGTTTGGGATGCCTCATTTAATTAAGGGCGGCTTAATTAGTAAATCATTACGAAAGACTGCTCATAACATGAAGATACCAATGATCGTTTTTGAAGGCGGAGAGTCTTTAAGAATGGATGAGTTTTCAATTACTGAAGGGGTTAAAGGAATTGAGCGAGTTTTGATTGCCAAAGGAATGAAAGACGGGCGATTGAGTGATGTCCGTGAAGTTGTTTTGACTTCAAATTCATGGGTGAGAGCCCCAAGATCAGGGATGCTAAAATGTTTAAAAATTTCCGGCGACTATATAATGAAAGGCGAGATCTTAGGGACGATATCAGGTCCTTATGGACGCTTTGAAATTAAAGTAAAAGCAACGAAAACCGGAATGATTTACGGTCATAATAATAGGCCTGTGGTTAGTCAGGGTGATGCTTTGTTTCATATCGGATACGAATAAATGAAAGTTGGAGTAACAGGGGCAAGTGGCCACCTCGGAAATGTTGTTTGCAGATTTCTCCTTGATCAAGGGTATGAAGTTAATGCGCTTTATAATAGCACTAAAAAAGCTTTAGAAAGAGTTAATGTCAATTTGTTTCAGGGCGATTTGGCTGATAAGAAATCTCTTCAGGCATTTGCAACTACTTGTGAAGTTTTGATTCATTGCGCGGGATTAATTTCTATTACCGGAGGTCAAAAAGGTTTAGTAGAGAAGATTAATGTTGAGGGAGTAAAAAACATTATTGAAGTTGCAATTCAATGTGGAGTTAAAAAAATCATTCATGTTTCCTCAGTTCATGCGCTAATTGCGCCGAACAGAAATGCACCAATGAATGAAAAACATGCTTACAAAACAGAGAATGATTATGCCTATGATTATTCAAAGGCAAGAGGGGAGCAATTAATGTTGGAGGCATTTAATTCTGGAAAGATCGAAGGTTGCGTTGTTAGGCCATCTTTGGTTGCAGGCCCATTTGATTTTAAACCATCCGAATTTGGTAAAGCCTTAATAGATTTTAGAAAAGAGAAAATCCCCGTAATTCCAGCAGGAGGATATGATTTTGTTGATGTGCGAGATGTTGCTAAATCAATTATATCCGCCATAGCCAAAGGTAGAAATGGTGAAGCCTACATGGTAACCGGCAGATATCTTTCAATGAAAGAATTAACCCTCTTTATTAAGCAAGTAGTAGGTGTTAAAGTGCCAAAAAGAATTCTGCCTTTTTGGGCAATGAGAGCTGCTTTGCCTTTTGTAAAAGTTAGAGGGAAGATCAAAAAAGCTTCTCCAATATTTACTATAGAATCTATAGCTGCTTTAAAAAATGGACATCCTCATATTGATTCAAGTAAAGCACAAAGTGAATTAGGCCATAAGCCAATGCCAATAACTGATTCTTTGAAAGATTTTTATGAATGGCATGATAATCAAAGAGAAAATTAAGGATGACATATTTTGAGATAATCTGTTTAGTTTGGTTGGGAACAGCCGTAGTCGTCCATTTTACAATGTTCTATGTGACCGCACCTTTCGGACGACACACTTCTACGAAATGGGGTCCTATGGTCAATAATAAATTGGCTTGGGTAATAATGGAATTGCCCTCTTTAGTGATCATGTCTTACTTCTTGATTTGGGGTTCCAATTCGTTAAATTCTCTGGCTTGGATTGTATTTTCTTTTTGGATTTTTCATTACATCAACAGGACTTTTGTTTACCCACTAAGAATAAAGGCAACGGATAAGAAAATGCCTTTGGCGATCATGTTGAATGGTGTTCTCTTTAACTTGATCAATGCGGGATTAAATGGGTACTTCTTAGCCGAAATTGCAAGGTCTGATAATTATAACTTTCAATGGCTAACCTCCTGGACTACCATCACCGGGATAGCAATATTCATCACTGGACTTTTAATAAACTGGAGATCCGATCATATTCTTATTAATCTTAGAAAGCCAGGAGAAACGGGATATACAATTCCACAAAAGTTTTTATTCAAGTATGTTTCCTCACCTAATCTGATGGGAGAAGTTATTGAGTGGGTTGGATTTGCTATGATTGCATGGAATTTACCAGCATTAACTTTCGCGGTTTGGACTTATGCGAATTTAGTTCCGAGAGCAAAGAATCATCATGATTGGTACCATTCTAAGTTTAAAGAATATCCAAAAGAGCGGAAAATTATCTTCCCTTTTATCTACTAATCAGAGGCTGTGTTATGGGGTTCAGCTAATATGCTGACATACGCTTTGTCGTAATTCATTTTACCATATTCGCTTTCGTAAGCTGACTTTGTTCTAACCCAGTATTTTGTGACATCATTATTAGAGCTAATACTTGATGGCGGGCGGTCATTGAAGAAATAGCTGACATGAGCCGAAGGCATCTTAGTAACGCTCAATGGCAAGCAAAGGACATCAAAGTCATTGTTGTATCCCGAATTAGAATACAAGAACTTCTCTATGACAATTGGCCTCTCTGTGTCGTTAATTAAAAACCCTTGATTAGAACCCATGTTTAAATTCAACTTATAACCATTTTTGAATTCATATGTTGGCTTGCCATAAACGAGATATTCACCATAATCAGTAGAGCTTTTCACGATAACTACTTTCCCAGCGCTAACAATGATAATTATCCCCAAAAGCATGCCGAGAGTGACTCCAACGCCTCCACTAGCCTTTTGACCAGCCTTTGCTTTTCGTAATAATTTGTAGATAATATAGATCGCAAGACATCCACTGATAATTGCAATAACAATCCCTAACCAAAATGATAATAACATAAGATTTATTCTAAGAACAATCTAAATTTAAGAAAAACTATAAAATAAAGAAGAGTGTTGCAGCAATTAGAAGTGTAGCAACGCAAACGACTAGTACTTTCTCAGTAAAAGAGATTCTTCTTTTACTTTGAAACATATTATCAAATAAGTAAGTGACAACTTTAGTCATTCTGTAAATAGTTTTTTAAGCCAAATTTTGACTTAATGAGAGTTTCTAAACAAGTATACGATATTCAAACTGTAGTAGCTTGCCCGTTAGTTGTTATTTTTCTACTTTAATTTGGTGATAACCCTTAATGGTTTGATAATCAGTGAGAAGTGAAAAACGATTTTTTCAATTATTTAATTGAAAAAAAGTATTGACGATTCGAATAGTGAAGATGATAATCACCCTTCTCTAGTTCGGAGACATTTATTTCAGAAGAGAATCCTCTAGAAATGATATCATTTTTATGATCGTAAAATAGGTAATCAACTTTCTGATTGATGACTATTTTCTTTAATCTTTTTTTATATTTCGCCTTGGCCTTTTTCTTTTTAATCTCAATAATTACAGCCCTTGAGGGAATGTGGTCATAGTCTATGCTTGCTACCGCAACTCTGAATTCATTGGGCCCTTTACTGAGGTAGGGTGTTGTGTCAAACTTGTATTTAGTTTCTTCAGTAATATTGAAGTTCGGGCCTAATTTTATCCATTCTCCCCATTTTTTTTGTTCTACCTGAGCCCAGAGCAGGATGTCTGGATGGTTTTGAAGTGTTTGCCAACGAATGAAGTTATTGCTATCAATTTCAAGCTCACTTACCCCCAGAATTTCTTTCGGGAAAAAATCATTCGGATTAATAATTCTCATTTCAAACTTCCTTGAATAGAACAATGAGATTTTAATTTCCTCAAAAAAGATTAGATCCTTGGCCGCATTTAGTTTCAGTTGATCACCATCAATGTTAATTTCTTTTAGCCTTTTGTTGTTAACAACGACCGAATCAATGCAGTCGCAAGTTGTCCAGGGAGTTATAGGGTTTGGTTGACATTGAATTTTTAAATCATCTCCTCTATAGAATCCTTCAAATGTTTTTACTTGATTGTATTGCTGGCTAAAGCTTGAGAAAGCCAGTGAATAAAAAACTAGAAGAATGGAGACTTTACTCATCTGATTATTCTAAATAATTCATGACTGTTTCATAGAATTCTGTTGGAGCTTCGGCATGAATCCAATGGCCTGATTCTTCAATCGTATGAATATCAGAATTCGGGAATTTTTCATGTATCTCATCAAAATCGGATTCAACAATGTAATTACTCTTACCACCTCTAACAAATAGCGTTTCAGTTTCTATCACATCAAACTTGATCTCTTCAATGATGTCATATATTTTATCACTCAAAACAGGGATGTTTATTCTCCATCCTAATTGTCCTTTTTCAATCCAGTATAAATTTTTAAGCAAGAATTGTCGCACTCCAACTTCTGTAATATATTTCGCTAAAACTTTATCTGCTTGACCTCTCGTTTTTAATGCTCCTAAATCAATTGCTTTCAAACCTTCCAAAATCTGCTCGTGGTGCATTGGGTATTGTTTGTGTCCAATATCCGCAATTACCATTTTATCTATTAATTCAGGATGTTTTGAAGCAAATCCAATAGTCGTTTTACCTCCCATTGAATGACCAATAATATTAATCTTACTTAATCCCAAATCACTCACTAGCTCATAAAAATCTTCAACCATTAAGTCATAACTGAACTCATCAGAATGAGGTGAACGTCCGTGATTTCTTTGGTCGATAAAATAAACTTGATAATGCTCTGCGAACTTCTTCCCTAACGTCTGCCAGTTGTCAGCGGAACCGAACAAGCCATGAAGAATAAATAAAGGTTCACCTTCTCCTAAAACGCGATAGTGTAATTTCATTATACGACTAATAGTTTCTTGTACATATTCACCGTATTCTCTAATCCTAGATAAAGAGCATCCGAAATCAGAGCATGTCCGATTGAGACTTCTAGCAATTCTGGAATCTCTGTTGCAAAATAAGCTAAGTTCTCTAGGCTCAAGTCATGTCCAGCATTGATTCCTAATCCATTTGAAAGGGCCACTTGAGCCGATTCTGTGTACGGTTTTATCGCTGCAGCTTTATCTGAAGCATACTGTTCGGCATAAGGACCCGTGTAAAACTCAATTCTATCTGCGCCAACTAAAGCTGCATTTTCAATCATTTTTGCATCCGTTTCAATGAACAAAGAAGTTCTAACTCCTAAAGATTTCAATTCGGCAATAATGTCAGTTAAGTAATCTTTATTTTTGATGGTATCCCAACCGGCATCAGATGTGAGAACGTCTTCGGCGTCAGGAACTAATGTTGCTTGATGAGGTTTAAAGTCTCTAATCAGTTGCATGAATCTCTCATTTGGTTTCCCTTCAATGTTAAATTCAGTTGTGATTATTGGTGCGATATCTTGCACATCTTTAAAGGTAATATGACGCTCGTCTGGTCTTGGATGAACAGTAATTCCGTCTGCTCCAAAGTTTTGACAATCTATTGCTGCCTTTACTACACTTGGATAATTACCGCCTCTTGCATTTCGAAGAGTGGCTATTTTATTAATATTAACACTTAGCTTTGCTCCCATTGTATAATAATTGTCAATTTTGAATCAAATTTATGATACTTAGAACAATTATTGGTTACTTTAGTTGTTATATTATTAATTAAATAAAGAGCAAAAGAAATGCGAGCAGAAGAACTTATATCTGATATCATTCCTCCATTGAAATTCACTGAAACAGGTGAGCGTGCAATGGATTGGATGAACGAACTCAGAGTAAGTCATTTACCTGTAGTTGATGGTAATGAGTTTGTAGGTTTGATTTCTGAGAATGAGGTGTATGACATGCCTGATCCTTCTGAAAGAATTTGCGATTGCTTTACAAATTTACCTAAGCCATTTATCTATTCTGACCGTCATGTGTATGAGGTAATGAAGCTTATTGCAGATTTGAAAATCACCGTAGTTCCTATTTTAGATCAAAACAATCAATATTTAGGATGTACTGATTTACTTTATTTAATGTCACAAATCACAGCGGTAAACTCAATTAAAGAGACTGGTTCAATTGTGGTCTTACAAATGAATACGCACGATTATTCCTTGACGCAAATTGCAAGAATAGTTGAAGAGAATAATGCGAAAGTCTTGAGCTCATTTATTTCTTCTAAAGATGATACTACAGAAATTGAAGTGACATTAAAGATAAATGCTGAGAACATTGACAGAATTTTGCAAACTTTTAATAGATACGATTATACAGTCAAGGCGACTTTCCAAAAAGGTAATTTTCAAGATGACCTGAAGAAGAGATATGATGAGTTGATGAACTTTATGAACATGTAATTATGCGAGTTGGAATTTATGGTCGCTCATTTGATGATTCGTTCATCCCTAATATTCAAGTATTAATTAATACGATTCGATTATTCGGATGGGAAATGACTGTTTACGAGCCGTTCATGGCTTTTTTAAATCCTAGACTCAGTATTGAGAAAGAACCTGACCTATTTAATAAATTCGAAGATGTGAAAGACTCTGTTGACCTCATGTTAAGTGTGGGTGGTGACGGTACATTTTTGGAGACAGTAAAAATTATAAGAAATTCTGGTATTCCGATTTTAGGAATCAATACGGGAAGATTAGGTTTTTTGGCATCTACTTCAAAGGATAATGTCAAGGCTGCATTAAAAGATATTAACGATAAGAAATACAGATTACAAACAAGGTCACTTTTGACTTTGGTGACGGAACAAGGGTTGTTTGGTGATGAGAATTTTGCTTTGAATGAATTAACAGTGCATAAGAAGGAAACTTCTTCTATGATTACTATCCATACCTACATTGATGACCTTTATTTGAACTCTTATTGGGCGGATGGTTTGATAGTTTCAACGCCAACAGGTTCAACTGCTTATTCATTAAGTTGTGGAGGTCCTATTATTGTTCCCGGTGCATTAGATTATGTCATTACACCAATTGCTCCTCACAATTTAAATGTACGACCGGTAGTAGTGCCGGACAACAGAACTATTCGTCTTAAAATCGAAGGAAGAGGAAGAGATTTTTTATGCTCACTAGATTCGCGCTCTGTGACCATTGATTCTTCAATAGAATTAGTTGTCAAAAAGGCTAATTTCGAAATAAACGTGATTCAGACTGAAGGACAAAACTTCTTAAACACGATCCGAAACAAGATGATGTGGGGATTAGATAGACGAAACTAGCGTTAATTGCTTGTTTTCTTATTTGACAGGGGCCTTGAGCAATTAGATGCTTTATTGGCGTTAAGGTGTAATTACAGTTCTGCTTGACTTGTACGATTAAAAAGACTATCTTCTCATTGTAGTTAGAATAACAATTTATTGTCAGTTTTGACGTTTTTACATGAGCAACTTTCTTGAAGAAACATTGTTAATAACTCCAAAAACTAATTTTCAATACTGCGAATATCATTTCTAAATTACAGTAACAAAAACGCTCTTATTCATATGGCTAAAAACGCTTCGAAGAAAAAAATATTCGTGCTCGACACATCAGTTTTATTGTTTGACCACGACTCTATTAATAATTTTAAAGACAATGATGTTGCTATTCCGATCACAGTATTGGAAGAGTTAGACAACTTTAAAGTTGGAAACGATACGAAAAACTTTCAAGCAAGAGAGGTTATTCGACTGCTTGATAGGCTATCAGGAGATGGAAAGATGGATGATTGGATCAGTCTCGGAAAGACCAGAGGAAGCATCAAGATTGTGATGTCTAACCTTCTCAACGGTCGTGATGCTGAAGCCGTTTACGGTAGAGGTAAAAATGATCATAAGATTATCAATGCTGCCATTACCTTGGCTGACACCATGACTGACAGGCAAGTTATAATGGTGACTAAGGATATCAACTTGAGACTTAAGGCGAAAGCTATTGGTCTCATTTCAGAAGATTACTTGACCGGTAAGGTGAAGGACATTGAGAAAATGGATGACGGCTTCCCTGTGATTAATATTACAGATAGCATGACGATCACAGATCTTTATAAAAAAGGTAGAATTGATGAAGCAGGTCTGCTAGGTGATAAGAAGGTAGCCAATGGGTATTATATTCTGAACAATGGCAAAGATTCTGTCCTTGCCAGATACGATCAGAAGGGCAATTACATTGAACGTGTTGAGAAAGATTATATCTACAGTGTTAAGCCTAAGAATGCGGAACAAGCTTTTGCAGTTAATGCGCTCTTAAATGATGACATCAAATTGGTGGCGCTTCAAGGGGTTGCTGGTACAGGTAAAACATTATTGGCCTTGGCATCTGCTTTGGAGCAAAGAGCCAAATACAATCAAATTATTTTAGCGAGACCAATTATTCCATTAAGTAATAGAGATATTGGGTTTTTACCTGGTGATGCAAATGAGAAAATCAATCCTTATATGCAACCACTTTGGGATAATTTAAAATTCATCAAAAGTCAATTCAAACCAACTGAAAAGAAGGTTAAAGTATTGGAAGAGATGGAAGAAACTGGAGAGCTTTCAATTACAGCTCTTGCTTTTATTAGGGGAAGATCACTTTCAAATGTGATGTTCATTGTAGATGAAGCACAGAATTTATCTCCTCATGAGGTAAAGACTATCATTACAAGAGCGGGTGAGGGAACTAAAGTTGTCTTTACCGGCGATATAAACCAGATTGACACGCCTTACATGGATGAAGAATCAAATGGCCTCACATATTTAATTGATAGGCTTAAAGGGCATCCTCTCTTTGCTTCTGTTCGATTAGAAAAAGGCGAAAGATCTGAGTTAGCCAATTTGGCGAACGACCTGTTATAGGTATCCGGGGCTCGAAGCCCCGGTTTGCAATCAACTATCATGATCAAAGGCTATATGTATATTCTAGAATGTTCAGATGGCTCTTTTTACACTGGTAGCACAAAGGATCTGGGTCGAAGACTGGAGGAACATTAAGAAGGAGAAGCTTCAAATCATACCAAAAAATATTTCCCCGTCAAACTTATCTATTACGAAGAGTACACTAGAATTGATTGGGCATTCGAACGAGAAAAACAAGTTCAAGGGTGGAGGCGTTCAAAGAAATTAGCACTCATCCAAGGTCGTTTGGATGATCTTCCATACTTGGTTGTGGCTTACAGAGACCTTTAAATATTTAAATGTCTTTGATATTGAAGGAGACTGAGGCTCTCGAAGTCACCTTCAATTATTATCTTCGTTGGCTAAAATTATATCATCATGCCAAAGAATTTTGTTGAAGAATTAAGATGGAGAGGAATGTTACAAGACATTATGCCCGGAACCGAAGACCTACTAGCTAAAGAAGTCGTTACAGGCTATATCGGTTTTGACCCTACAGCTGACTCTTTACACATTGGTTCATTAATTCCAATAATGATGCTTAAACACATGCAAAAAGCAGGTCACAGACCAATTGCTTTAGTCGGCGGAGCAACAGGAATGGTTGGAGATCCATCTGGGAAATCAGACGAAAGAAATTTGTTAGATGAAGAAACATTAAATAAAAATATTACAGGTGTGCAGGACGTATTATCTCGTTTTTTAGACTTTAATAATTCTGAAAATGGGGCTATTTTAGTTAACAATTACGATTGGATGAAAAACTTTTCATTCCTTGAATTTATACGTGATGTTGGTAAACACATTACAATAAATTACATGAGTGCTAAGGACTCTGTTAAAAAACGTATTGAAACAGGCCTTTCATTTACTGAGTTTAGCTACCAATTATTACAAGGGTATGACTTTCTACATTTATATAAAGAACTAGGA
>JBLFXO010000052.1:0-15846 GCA_047609865.1 Arenicella sp. | reverse complement strand
AGAGTTCAGTCAGTTGCTGTAAGATTAATTGTAGACAAGGAATTAGAGATTGAGAAGTTTAAATCTTCTGTATTCTATAGGACTGATGCAGTTTTTGACGCTAAAGGATCTAAAATGAAAGCTAAATTGGCTAAGAATTTTGATGCCGAAAAAGATGCCAAGAGTTTTGTAGATTCTTGTGTGGATCACAATTTTAAGGTTAATTCGGTAACGAAAAAGCCTGCTAAGAAATCTCCAACTGCTCCTTTTACAACTTCAACTCTTCAACAAGAGGCGAGTTTGAAAATGGGATTCTCAGTTTCAAGAACAATGTCAGTGGCTCAAAGATTATATGAAGCTGGTCACATTACTTATATGAGGACAGATTCTGTAAACCTTTCAAAAACGGCAACTGATGCTGCTCAAGCAGAAATTGAAAATGCTTACGGAAAAGAATATCATAACTTCCGTCAGTTTAAAAATAAGAACTCATCTGCTCAAGAAGCGCATGAGGCAATCAGACCAACAAACTTTGCAGCTCATTCAATTGAAGGGGAAAGCGATCAAGAAAAATTATATCAACTTATTTGGAAGAGAAGTATTGCTTCTCAAATGAGTGAAGCACAGTTAGAGAGAACGGCAATTAAAATTGATGCTCCAAATAACTTAGAATTTTCTGCAAACGGAGAGATCATCAAATTTGATGGATTCTTAAAAGTATATTTAGAATCTACCTTGGATGACGAGGATGATTCGGATATTGAAGGTTTGTTGCCTCCAATTTCAGAAGGAGAAGTTTTAGGTAATGACTCTGTTACTTCAACGGAGAGATTTACGAGACCACCGGCGAGATATGTTGAGGCGAGTCTTGTTAAAAAATTAGAGGAATTAGGGATTGGACGTCCGTCAACTTATGCTCCAACTATTTCAACTATCCAAAAAAGAGGATATGTAGAAAAAGGAGAGAAGGAGGGTGTCGAAAGAAAATACAACCAAATAGTTTTAGAGAATGGTTCAGTGAACAGCTCTGAGCAATCTGAGAAAACTGGATCTGACAAAGGAAAGTTAGTTCCTACAGATATCGGAAGGGTAGTAACTGAGTTCTTGATTCAACATTTTGATCAGATTATGGATTACAATTTCACTGCCTCGGTAGAGAAAGAGTTTGATGATATTGCTCAAGGTCTAGTAAAATGGACGAAAATGTTAAAGGAGTTTTATGGTCCATTTCACTTGAAAGTGGAGGATACAATTGAGAATTCTGAAAGAGCATCTGGTGAAAGAGAATTAGGAGTTGATCCAAAATCTGGAAAGAAAATGATTGCGAGAATTGGCCGTTTTGGACCTATGGTTCAGATTGGTGAACAAGATGATGAAGACAAACCAAAATTTGCTTCAATTCAAAAAGATCAGAGTATTTCGACAATCACTCTTGAAGAAGCTTTAGAATTATTTAAGTTTCCAAAAACAATTGGACAGTTTGAAGAGAAAGATGTGAAGATCAATAAAGGAAGATTTGGACCATATGTGCAGATTGAGAAAATGTTCGTTTCAATCAAAGAAGCAAATGGAGATTCTTTAGAGAGTATGACAATCGAAAGAGCGATTGAATTAATTCTTGAAAAAAGAGAAGAAGATAAGAATCGAATCATCAAAGAATTCAAAGAGAATGCAGAAATGCAGTTGCTTAATGGGCGTTACGGTGCCTATTTGAAGATTGGCAAGAAGAATTTTAAATTACCAAAAGATGTTGAGCCAGCTGATTTGTCTTACGAAGAATGCATTCATATATCAGAAAATCAACCAAAGGGTAGAAAGAAGAAAAAGTAATCCGCTATATTTGATGGGATGAAAGATTTAGGAATCTATTTTGGTGATTTTGCGAAGTTTGATGATGAAGCGAGTGGGGGAAGTGTCTATAAACATCTTCAACTTAATTCAGAAAATAACTTCGACAACCCAGAGCCTAATAGTGTTGCTATTATTTACGTTTCAGAATATAGGAATTCCACAATTTCTGAATCATCTGACCTCAATTCAATCAGGGAGAAGTTTCTTTCTTTAAACGCAGGAGATTGGAAAGTTCCAGTTTTTGATTTAGGGACAATCTTACCAGGAAATACGATTGAAGATACGTATACTGCTTTGAGAGATGTGGTAACTGAATTGGTGAAAAACAATGTGTTTCCGATAGTTATTGGCGGTTCTCAAGACTTGACGCTTCCAATGTATGAAGCCTATCAATCCTTAGAGCAAACGGTGAATCTTCTTGATATTGATCCGGCTTTAGATATGGGTGACCCTGAAGAAGCTTTGTCGGCTAAGGCTTGGTTGAATAAAATCCTTTTGCATAAACCCAACTATCTTTTTAATTACTCTTTGTTAGGATATCAATCTTATTTGGTGAAAGCTGAAGAGTTAGATTTGATGAATAAGTTATATTTTGATGCCATTCGATTAGGTGATTTCTACAATGATAATAAGATTGTAGAACCATTAGTTAGAAACGCGGATATCCTTTCATTTGATCTAGATGCTATCAGAGGTTCTGACAACAATGGAAACACTAGAGACTTGCCGCATGGCCTATATGGCGAAGATGCTTGTACGATAATGAGATATGCCGGATTAAGTGATAAACTGACATCTTTAGGCATTTTTAACTATAATTCTTCTGTGAAAGGGAAATTTGATTCAAATTTGATTGCACAGATGATTTGGTATTTTATTGAAGGTTTTAACAATAGAAAAAAAGATTATCCAATAGGGTCAAAAACAGACTATGTGAAATACCATGTTTCTATTGATGACTTCAAGGATCAAATCACTTTTTACAAGAGTGATAAAAGTGGTAGATGGTGGATGGAAGTCCCGTATCCAAAGGTGAAGGGAGCGAAATTTCAACGACATTTATTAGTTCCATGTAACTACGAAGATTATAAAAATGCGCTCACAAATGAGCTGCCAAATTTGTGGTGGAAGACCTTTGAAAAATTGGCCTAACTAAAGAAATCGTTTAGTTCTAGACTTAAATCATTGGCAAAAACATTTACAATTAAATTTATTTTACTTATTTTAGCGGCTTGTTGGAGTATTCTGACGATAAATGGTATTGAAAAAAACAATTTTTATGAAAAAAGGTTTAGCTTTTTTATTTTGTTACTTAGCTGTAAATCTGTCATTTGGACAGCAAGATAAGCAGTTTACCCACTATATGTTTGATAAGATGTCTTTCAATCCTGCCGCAACTGGTTTTAAAGGGTATTGTGGAACACTTATTTATAGAAACCAATGGGATAGAGTTCAAGATGCTCCAAATTCAACATTATTAAACTTGCAGGCGAACTTGCCAGCGCAAAATTTAGGTGTCGGATTATCGTTTACAAATGATGCAATTGGATTCCAAAGAAACAATACCGTTACTATTAATGGCGCATATCACTTCGTTACTAACGCAGGTATTTTGTCTGGAGGTTTAGGTTTAGGAATTGTTAATGTTGGATTCAGTCCAAATTGGGTTCCGCCAACTGATGCGTTTGATCCAATTTTACCAGGTCAACAGGCAGGAACTGGTTTTGATGTGAATTTAGGTTTGTACTGGCACGGAACTACGGCTCCTTATTATGTAGGTATTTCAACAACGCACTTAGCGCCTCCTACTTTAGATGCTATTAACTACTCAGTTGCACGTCACTATTATGTGATTGGTGGATATGACTGGAGAATGAGTGAAACTTTCAATTGGGGTAAAGTCGTTGACTTAAAGCCTTCCGTGTTAATTAAAGCTGATGGTGCAACAATGGTTTTTGATTTGAACGTGATGGCTGACTTTTGGTTAAATAACTTCTCTTATTTATGGGGTGGTGTTTCTTACAGAATGTCTGATGCAATTGCTCTTCAATTAGGGTATGCATTCTCGCCAGCAAATAAGACTAGCAAGAACATGTTGAAATTTGGTTACTCATTTGATATAATGACAAACCCTTTAAACACATATGGAAAAGGTACACATGAATTAATGTTGAACTTTTGCATGTTCCAACCGCCACCAGCGGTTCCGAGACATGGAAATCCATTTATATTACAGTAGGAAAAATTTTTTGTAACCAATTAACTTAATAATCGTTAATTAATAGACCCAACCCTTAAAGAGTCCTGATAGTCGAACAGAATTGATTGGTAGAAAAAAACAAGGTAGCATGAAAAAATTATTGGTTTTTGGAGTAGTAGTTGTTGCACTGGTAATGTCCAGTTGTAACACAGGTACCGGTCATTTGACTGGTGTGCAGGGGAGAAAAGCGTTTTATCCCGAGATACCGTTAGGAATGGTTTATATTCCTTCTGGTTCCTATACAATGGGTAATGGCGATCAAGATGTCCCATTCTTACATCAGTCCCGTTCTAAAGTTGTTTCAATCCATGCCTTATATATGGATAATACTGAAATAACAAATAATGAGTGGAGAGAGTTTGTTTACTGGGTGAGAGATTCAATTATGCTTGAGAAAGTTTATTTGAATACTGATCCAACAGGAAATGACGCGATCGAAGATGAAGATATAGGTGAGATGTTAGCGCATCCAGACATCTATTATGATGAGGTTAACCTTGCTTGGCAAGAATTTGACCCTTCTCAACCATTTATTAATAGAGGTTTATTCCCATTGTCTTGGAGAATGAAAGGAATTAAGGACAATCAAATTGTTCCACTTATTTCTGACATGTATTTAAGACCAAACGAAAGATGGTACAAAAGACGTGAGTTGGATGTTCGTAAATTGAACTTCAAATATTACTGGATTGATCTTCCTGAGGCTGCTAAAAGAGGTAGGGTTCATATCGAAAGAAATGGTTACGATCCATCTGGAAACTTTGTTGACCCTTCTTTAGATCCACAACACCGTGATTTAAAAAACCCTGTTCATCCATTTACGGGAGAGCCTGTAGGTCTTGATAAAGACATGGGTTATTTTAACTCTAAAGGTCAGAACACTGGTTTAAGAGGTCATGAAGATAGAGGGAGATTTATTATTGAAGAGGAAATTAATGTTTACCCAGATACTTTATGTTGGGTAAGAGATTTCACATATTCTTTCAATGATCCAATGACAAATATGTATTTCTGGCATCCAGCTTATGACAACTATCCTGTAATTGGAGTGTCATGGGTACAGGCTAGAGCATTCTGTATTTGGAGAACGCAAAAATTAAATAACTGGTTAGAAAGTTTAGGACAACTTTGGGTACAAGATTTCAGATTGCCTACTGAAGGTGAATGGGAATACTGTGCAAGAGGAGATCTTAAAAATTCGCCTTACCCTTGGGGAGGACCTTACATCAGAAATTCAGGTGGATGTATGTTAGGTAACTTCAAACCAATGAGAGGAAGATATTTTGATGATGGAGGATTCTATCCTGTGAAAGCTTACTCATACAATCCGAATGGATACGGTTTATACTGTATGTCAGGAAATGTATCTGAGTGGACTGAAACAGCGTTTGATGAGTCAGTTTATGAATTCTCTCATGATTTGTCTCCAGAATACAGATATTATGCAATGGATTGGGATCCACCTTCAATGAAACGTAAAGTTATCAGAGGTGGTTCATGGAAAGATGTAGGTTTTTACTTACAGACTTCTGCAAGAACTTACGAATACCAAGATACAGCTAAGTCTTACTTAGGATTTAGATGTGTTCAGACTCATATCGGTCGTGGTGGAAGAGACTTCTCTAAAGAAGGTGGAGAAGAATTGAAATCAGATATTGAGTTGAGATAATACCGCAAAATTATAACCAAATAAATAAATGTTAAACTAAAAGCAAGGAAACTATGAGACCAGGAACTAAAAAATGGAAATTATTTATGGCAAAGCTGTACGGTATCGGTGCAGCAGTAGTAATTATGGGTGCATTATTTAAAATTATGCACTGGCCTTTCGCTGGTCCAATGCTTGTTGTTGGATTGAGTGTAGAAGCAGTAATTTTCTTCTTCTCAGCATTCGAACCTTTACATGAAGATCCGAAATGGGAGTTAGTTTATCCTGAATTGGCATTAGCCCATGATGAAGAATTTGATTTACATGCCTATATTGATGAAAAAGGTGAGTCAGGCGCTGGAGGCGGAGGTGGTTCCGCAACCGGAATAACTGAGCAATTTGATAGTCTATTAGAAGAAGCAAAAATTGATGCTGATTTATTAAACAGATTAGGAGACGGAATTAGAGATCTAAGCGCAAATGCTGAAGGTTTAAAAGCCGTTTCTGGAGCTGCAGCTGCTACAGATTCTTATGTAGCTAGTTTAGAAGGTGCTTCTGAGCAAGTAAAAGGATTATCTGATACTTATGAGAGAGCTTCTGAATCTTTATTAGGATTAACTTCTACAGCTGAGGAAGGACAATCTGTTGGAGAGCAATTAACAAAAGTATCAACAAATTTAGCTGCATTGAACAATGTATATGAGTTGCAACTTAAAGGATCATCTGCTCATTTAGAGTCTACTGAGAAATTCCAATCTCAAGTAACTGAAATGATGTCACATTTATCTGATTCAGTTGATGATACTAGGCTTTATAAAGAAAACATGGCAATGTTATCTAAGAACTTGACTGATTTAAATCAAGTTTATGGTAACATGTTAAAAGCAATGTCAATTAGTAGAGATTAATTAATGTTACTTTTTGAGAAATCAGAATTAACAATTAACTCAATGTTTAATTAATCTATAAAAACTAAGAATCATGGGAGGAGGAAAAGAAACCCCTAGACAAAAGATGATCGGCATGATGTACCTTGTACTCACCGCTCTTCTAGCTCTTAACGTATCGAAACAAGTAATTGCTGCTTTTATCACCCTTAATGACAAACTGGATAACAGTGCTGAAATTATCGGGAATAAAATAGACGGAACTTATGGTGGATTCGATAATAAAAGAGCGGCTTTAGTTGCTACAAAAGGAGACATGAAGCTCCTTGATATGTGGGAAGGAAAGTCTACTGAATTAAGAAAAGAAACGGCTATTCTAATTGGTTTCCTTTTAGGGGAAGCTGAGCAATTAGTTAAAACAACAGATGGTGTTGATAGCTGGGTTGAGGAAACGGATGCTGATGGTAATATTACCAAGCTGAAATCTCTTCATGATGTGTTAGGTTTTGATAACTATGACATCCCAACTGCATTGTTCGTAGGTGGTGATCCACATCATCCTAACGAAAGGGGGCTTGCTATTCCTGGTAGAATTCACGAATATCGGAATAAGATATGTGAATCAATGGGAACGTATGACATGGGTAAGAAGAAGTATTCTTTTACCGCACCTGAAGGTCTTGATGGATTGCAGGCAGCTTTATTGACTTGTAATGAAGCGGATACAAGTAAAATCGCATCTTATTACAAATCCTTGACTTTGCCTGAAGAATTGCATGGTCATGATGGTGAAATGCCTTGGGTAACAGTAATGTTTGATCACGCACCAATTGTTGCGGCTTGTGCAATGTTAACTTCCTTGAAATTAGATATCAAAAACTCAGAGTCAGTGGCTTCTGAGTATATGTTATCTAAGGTTGAAGCTCCTAGCTTTAACTTCAATAAGATTGAGCCTTTAGCGTTCGCAAGAACTGGTTATATTAACCAAGGTGACTCATTAGACTTAAGTGTAATGATTGCTGCATATGACTCAAATGAAGTTTCTAAAATCCGTTACGGAATTGATGCTGATACTATTCCTGAAAGCTGGAAAGAAGTGACAGGTGTAATTGCGTTAGATGGATCAACTTCAGGTCTTCACATTGTTAAAGGAACAATTGGAGTGAAAGAAAAAGGTGAAATCGCATGGAAACCATGGAAGTTTCAATACACAGTTGGTCAGCCAATGGGTGTTGTAGCTCAACCGGAGATGAGAATCTTGTATTGGGGATATAAAAACGTGGTAGAAGGAACGGCTTCTGGATATGATCCAGCTTCGGTAACTTTATCAGGTAGCGGTGGAGTGAGTCTTTCTGCATCTGGAAATGGACAATACATTGCGAAAGTTGGTAGAGGAACCAGAAAGGCTAATATTAGTGTTTCTGCAGAAGGGACCAATCTAGGTTCGTATGAATTCGAATGTCGTCCTATGCCTCCTGCAACTGTTTACTTCGGTAAAGTGCAAACGGGTGGTAAATCTTCTTACACTGCAGCCAAGAACCAATCAGGTATTCGTGTAGGTTACGATCCATCAATTCCATTAAAAGGTGTAACCTTTTCAATTTCTGGCGGTATAGTAAAAGTAGACGGAATTCCTGGTACAGGTAAAGTTAGTAGCGGAGGGAAATTTGATTCCAAAGCGAAGAGCTTACTTAAGCAGTCTAAAAACAAACAAGTAACAATTGTTGTAGACTACAAAGGACCTGATGGAATTGGTAAAAAAGGAGGAGTTTCCTTTAGCGTTAAGTAATTAAGGTAATTTAAATTAGTACAGATGAAAAAGATTGTTTTTTCTTTATTGATGATGGCAGTGGTGATGGTGGGATATTCTCAGGATATCAGAGGACCGATTTCAAATCCGGCGCCTGGTGTTTTAGATGGAGTATATGTGAAGGAACACATTCCTACAAAAAAGGTTGTGCCTTACGAATTCGTTCGTGAAGCTGATGTAGCCTGGAGTAAAAGGGTGTGGCGTGCTATTGATTTGAGAGAGAAATTTAATCATCCGCTGTATTACCCCTTAGATGAGATTCGAGAAGGCGAAGGTAATGATGAATGGATTTGGAAAAAGAATACCACTAGATGGTCTCTTTGGACGATTATTCGTTACCACATCATCTCAGGTGATTTAACTCTTTATTCTCCATTCGATCCTGATTGGAATGCCTGGAAAGACGGTGATTTATTTAAATACCCGTATACTCCAGACAAGTATGGAACCTCTGCTAATGGAAACTTTATTACTGATTCATTGTTCCGTGCGAACGTGAAAGGTATGGAATACATTGGTTACCCAGAATTCAATGCGAATCCTGAAGCAGTTGAGAGTATAGAGTATCCTGGTGAAGATTCAATTGGTTTGGATGATAACGTAGTTTACTATCCGGATGAATTTGTATGGTACTCTGGAGAAGATATCGTTCAATACAGAATCAAAGAAGATTGGTTTTTCGATAATGAAAGATCTGTTCTTGACGTAAGAATTATTGGAATTTGTCCAGTAGTTTATGCGAGAGATCAAAGTGGAAACATAACTGGACTAAAAGAATTGTTCTGGTTGTATTTTCCGGAGTGCAGATATGTATTCCAAAACTTCTTTGTGCAAAGTAGACACAACGATTCTCAAAGAATGTCATTTGATGACTTATTCTGGAAAAGAATGTTCCAATCTTATATCACAAAAGAGTCAAATCTTTACGATAGAGAATTACAAAACTATAGAGCAGGTGTAGATGCCTTACTTGAGTCTGAAAAGATTAAAGAAAAGATCTTCATCTTCGAACATGATTTGTGGAGTTTCTAGGTAAGCTTAATAAACTATTTAAAGGGTTCTGTTTTAAACAGGACCCTTTTTTTGTGCGCTAAAGTTTCCGAAAACTTGATCCGAAAAACAATTCTTTCCCTCCATTTTAATATTTTTTATTTCCTGAAGACGGCTAACTGTCCGTCTGCTTGACGAGTGTTTTTTGCAGTGTCACCTGGCTTTGAAGTAAATCCCAGTCTCATATTTCCGGACTGAAAAAATGCTATCTAGAATCTAAATTCTAGAGTCTATCCTCTTTAGTTGTGTTACTTTTTTTCTTTTATCACATTGCATTTATAGAAGCCAGTATTGGCAGTGATGGCCATCACATTTTAAATATAATTCCGAAACTATCGGAATGTGCAAAAGAAATTAAAACTTAAAATTATGGCAGGAGGAAAGGAAACACCCAGACAGAAAATGATCGGAATGATGTATTTGGTATTGACAGCATTATTGGCTCTCAATGTATCTAAGCAAATTATTTCAGCATTCATTACATTGAATGATAAACTAGAGACAAGTACTCAAGTTATTAATTCAAAGGCAAATGATTCATATTCGAAAATTGATCAAAAGAAAATTGGTCTTATCGCCCTTGATGGAGATATGACCGAATTTGAAATTTGGGAACAAAAGGCTATTGAACTTAAAGCGAAGACAAAACTTATCACAAGCTTCATACTTAGCGAGTGTAATGACATGATTGAAGCTTGCGAAGGAGAGGATTGGGTAAAAGAAAGAGACGAAGATGGAAATATTACCGAATTGAAATCTCTATATGACATTGAAGGTATAGATAACTATGATGTTCCTACACACATGTTCGTAGGTGGGAATCCTCAGTCTCCAAATGAACGCGGTCTGGCCCTAATGCAAAAGTTTCATGAATATAGAAATGAAGTTGCAGAGTTAATGGGCACATACACTGATAAATCTAAATCTTATTCTTTAGTTGCTCCAAACTCTCCTCAAGGATTGAAAGAAGCTTTCACTAGTGTAAATGAAGAGGATACAACCGCGATTACTCAATTTTATAAGACATTGACATTGCCAGAGTTCTTACATTCTCATGGAGATGATGAGTTGATGCCGTGGGCTTCAGTAACCTTTGATCATGCTCCTGTGGTGGCGGCTGCAGCAATGTTCACTTCATTAAGATTAGATATCAAAAATGCCGAGTCTGTGGCAGCTCAGTATATTTTAGATAAAATTGATGCTCCGATATTTGAGTTCAATAAAATTCAACCAATGGCAATCGCTCCTTCTCAATATGTGAATGCTGGAGATTCAATTCCATTAAACGTAATGGTTGCGGCATATGATACTAATTCTGTTGCTGCAATTAGATATGGCATTGACGCGGATACTCTTCCTGAGAATTGGACAGAAACTACTGGAGAATTTAAATTAAGTAGCCAGCAACCAGGTCAGCACACGGTTAAAGGTGTGATTGGTGTGAGAGAAAGAGGAGATATCAGCTGGAAACCTTGGGAGTTCAGTTACACCGTAGGACAGCCAATGGGGGTAGTTGCTCAACCTGAAATGAGAGTGTTATATATCGGATATGATAATGTCGTTGAAGCTACGGCTTCAGGATTTCCTTCAGAAAACGTGAGCATGTCAGGAAGAGGCTGTAATATCGTTAAGAAAGGGAATAAATATGTAGCTCAAGTAGGAAGAGGTGCTAGAAATGCCTCAATATCGGTAGTTGGGAGAAATGAAGACGGAACTTCAACTAACGTAGGTTCTTATGAATATAAGTGCGTGCCATTGCCAACAGCAGAAGTGAGCATTAATAGAATCAAAAATGGAGATCAAGTTTCTCACCAAAAAGCCAAGAATTTATCGGTAGCAGGAGTGAAATTCCCCGAAGGAGTTAATCTTGACGTAACATTTACGATTTTAGGAGGATTCGTTAAAGTTGACGGAGTAACGAAGAAAGGTCTTATTAAGCCTGGCGGTGCTTTAGACGCAGATGCTAAAAAAGCTTTGAATCAATCAAAAGGCAAGGATGTCATCATTGGAGTAACCTACAAAGATCCCGCTGGAATCACTAAAAAGGTTGGTTTATCGTTCAGTGTTAGAAGATAATTAAACAAAAACTCTCATCATCAACACCGGATGGTGAGGGTTCTTTATTTTGTTGCTACCTTTGTGGCCGATTTATCATGGTTAGAATAGGAAATTTATCATATCATTTACCGCAAGGTTTTCTTTACAAGAATATCTCTCTCTTTATTGATAAGGGAGATAAGATTGGATTGACAGGAAAAAATGGAGTTGGAAAATCAACTTTGTTAGGTTTAGTTTCTAAACAATTGGTGCCTACTGAAGGTACTGTTGTTATGGATAAGACAAGCTCAATTGGGTATTTGACTCAGGATATTGAGATTAGAAAAGATATTACCGTTCGCTCTTACATTGAGCAATCAAATGAAGAGGTAACAAAAATTCAAACCAGATTAGATCAAGTAAACCATGAGCTTACTACGAGAACAGATTACGAATCTGATTCTTATTCTGAGCTTATTGAAGAAGTTACGGAACTTAATGATAGACTAACAATTTTGGATGCACATGCAATTGCAGAGAAAATTGAACAAGTTTTAAAAGGTTTAGGATTTAAGCAAGAGGAATTTGACGATCTAATCGGGAACTTTTCTGGTGGATGGCAAATGAGGGTGGAACTTGCGAAATTGCTTGTTAACAACCCAGACATTTTATTGATTGATGAGCCGACAAATCACCTAGATATTGTCTCTATTCAATGGTTAGAGAATTATCTCAAGAATTTTAAAGGAGGATTAGTTTTAATTTCTCACGATAAAAGATTCTTAGATAACGTTACCAACAGAACTGTTGAGATTGCCAATCAGAGATTATATGATTACAAGTGCAATTACTCTAAGTACCTAGTTCTTCATGCTGAAGAAATGGAGAGAGCGATATCTGCAAAAAAGAATCAGGACAAAGAAATTAAGAGAACTGAAGAGTTAATCAATAAATACCGTGCTAAGGCTAATAAAGCAGCTTTTGCACAGTCCTTAATCAAGAAATTGGATAAGGTAGAGCGAATAGAAGTTGATACAATTGAGCGCGCGGGGTTTAATGTAAAGTTCTCTTGTGATGATCCATCAGGAAAGAGAGTGATGGATGTTCAAAAGCTTTCTAAGACATACGGAGATAAGGAGATATTCAAGAATCTTGATGTCTTGTTGGCGAGAGGAGAGAAAATTGCTTTGCTAGGGCCCAATGGTGTTGGTAAGTCAACTTTTATCAAATGCATCACCAAAGATGTACCTTACGAAGGAAATGTTGAATTAGGACATAACGTCAAGATCGGCTACTTCGCGCAGGATTCTGCAGAGAAATTGGATCCAGAAAAAACAGTTTTCGAAACTATTGATGAAATAGCAAAAGGAGACAAACGAAAAGATATAAGAGCAATTCTTGGAGCATTTTTGTTTGGTGGTGAAGCAGTGGATAAGTTTGTCAAAGTCCTTTCTGGGGGAGAGAGAACTAGATTAGCTATTTGTAAGTTGTTGTTTGAAGAATTCAATTTGCTCATAATGGATGAGCCAACAAATCACCTTGATATCCAAAGTAAAGAGATACTAAAAAATGCTTTGAAAGCATACGAAGGAACTTTACTACTCGTTTCTCACGATAGAGATTTCTTAGATGGATTATCTAATAAGATTTGGGAAATCCACCCTGATAATGTTAAACTTCATTATTTCGGAGTAAATGAATTTTTGGAAAGGTTTAATGAGGATGGCATTGTTGCAAAGGCTCCAGTTAAAAAGCAAGAGCCTACTGTCAAAAAGGATAACTATAAAGCATCTAAGGAAGATAAAGCCCATTTGAAGAAGATAGAGAATAGAGTTAAAAAGGCAGAGAGAGAAATTGAAACTTTAGAAGTTGAATTGGCAGTTAAATCAAAAGAGTTAGAAGAGACATCTTATTCAGAGAATGCTAATTACAATACTATCCTTCAAGATTATGAGAGAATTAAAACTACTCTAGATCAAGAAATGAAAAATTGGGAAGATGCTTCTGCATCTTTAGATCAGTTGCAACCTAAAACTTCTTAAATTCTCTTTTAACGGCACCTAAAGGTTTTTCTATTCGGTAGTATGAAAATGATGCAACGGCAATTCCGATAACCAGGGATAAGAATAAGAACAGAATTTGAATCAACATTGAGGTTGTTTGAAGTTCCAAGGATTCTAAAGCAATTAATGTGACTACTGACGTAACCATAGTATAAGTGAATAGACCGTACGACATCCTTCCCGCTTTACTCAATATCTTGTAATTCCTGAGTTTTATAAAAGAATGCTTACCATAGGTCTGATCAATTATTACGTAGCCAAAGAACAAACTTAGAATCAAAGGTACAGCAAGCGAAAAGTAAGTTCCTTTGAGAATGAAATAGCCACCAACGATAGAAGATATACCAATAGCGTAAAACATTAGATTCGTAGCCTTTGGTATTTCTTTAAGTGCATCAATTTTCATCTTATGATTTCGAACAAAATCCCCAAAGAAAATACCTATTCCAATTGGGACTAAGTAAGCGAAAAAGTCAAATTCAAATGAAGTTTTAATAAGAATATGGTAAGCTCTATCTGCCAATCCAAATCCAATTAAAACGTATGAGATTGTTTTCAATTTCCGTTGAAATAGCTTAAAGATCACTCCCAGCAAGAAATACATTCCGCAGAATATTAGAATAAACCAAGACCCCGCAATTAAGAGAAATTGCTCGGGAGTATACACTGCGCTTCTGGATCCAAATTGTAGTAAATTGTCATAAAACAAACTGCTGTCAAAGCGACTAAGCTGCAAGATGTTCAAAATCCAAGGTAAGATTAGCAAGGTGAACAAGACTAAAATAAGAAATTGGGGTAAAATTTTCAACGCTCTTCTCGTGTAAAAATGTCTTAGGTTAAATTTTTGTAAATACTTGTATTCCCTCAGCGCATGCGCGGTTAGTAAGAAGGAGGAAAGAAAAAAGAAAAACTCAATTGAGGCCATTTTGACATATTGGAGTCCTCCAATTATGACCGAAATCACATTGTCTTTGTAAGAATCCATTAGATAAAAGAGACAAAAAATAATTATCGGCACCACCGCTATTAGGCGAAGCGCGTCAATATCTTTATATATTAATCTTCTTTTCTTTGACATCTAATATTTCTATACGATTTCCTAAGTTAATTGTTTCATGAAATCACAGCGGAAAAGAATAAGAGAAATAGTTACTTTTGTGCATGGATTTGAAAATCGGCCATTTATTTTTATATGCAATTCTCGGCGGATTATTACTAGGGCTCAGTTTTCCTTTCACAGGAGGGATATTCCCATTGGCGTTTGTAGCTCTTGTACCGCTATTTATTGCGAATTACCAAATTGGAAAAGCGAAAAAAGGAAAGTTCTTTTTGAGGCTCGGAGTCAATTATCTTTATTTCGTAATCTTCAATGCCATTGCTGTTTGGTGGATTTACAATGCGTCTCCTTCTGGAGCTTATATGGCCATTTTTGCAAACTCAGTCTTAATGTGTTTACCTTTTTTCTTGGCAGGTTTTGTGAGAAAACATTTAAATGAAGGAAAAGCTCTTTTAGCCTTTTTAGTGCTTTGGATGGCTTTTGAATTTTGCCATTATTATTGGGAGCTTTCATGGCCATGGCTAAATCTGGGTCACATTTTTGGTGACTCTCCGAAGCTGATGCAATGGTATGAGTATTCAGGAGTTTCTGGAGGGACAATGTGGATCCTATTAGTGAACATCTTCGTTTTCATCATTTATAGGAACATCCGATTTAGAAAAGAGAAGTTCAAAATTCAGACTCCGAACTTGATATTTGTCGCTGGAGTACTTATCATTCCAATGGTCTCTTCTCTCTTTATTTATTATCGATATGAAGAAAAACCAGCTCCTGTTAATATAACCATTGTTCAGCCTAACATTGAAGCGCATAACGCGAAGTTTTATTTATCGCCGGCGATACAAATCAATAAATTACTTCTCGCAGCAAAAGCTGATATTTCAGAGGATACTGATCTGATATTAGCTCCTGAAACGGCTATTCCATATCCAGTTAAAGAAGTTGATTTGAAATATGATACAGAAGTATTAACGATCAGAGAATTTTTAGATACCAATGGGCAAATTCCTATGCTAATTGGTGCTGACACTTATATGATTTATGACACGAAAAAGTCTGTGGCTTCTCGCCCTTATGGTCCTCAATGGTATGAGAACTATAATACAGCCTTGATGTTTAAATCAAACATGGCTTTAGAGATTTATCATAAATCAAAGTTAGTTTTAGGTGGCGAGAAATTACCATTTGTAAGCATGTTACCATT
>JBLFXO010000051.1:0-15928 GCA_047609865.1 Arenicella sp. | reverse complement strand
ACAATTGTCTATTGGACAATTAGAAGAGATTTTAGATGATCTTACTGGGCATCATGATGATGTTAAGCTTTATCCAAAAGAACTTCCTGAGAACGGAGCTTCTGATCCGGATGATGAAGGTGGTCATAGTAAAGATGACGGACACGGACATTAGAATTAATCATTAAAAAAAAACGCTTTCAGTATTTGAAAGCGTTTTTTTTGTGCGAACAATTTGATCAAGTACTTGTTTATACTAAAAGCATTAAGAATAATTTACCGGATTTGTAATGAAATACAATTTCATTCGACATAAATAATGAAGGTTTTGAGTGGGTGTTCAATTGGCAGTAGATGTATTACTTTTTCATAAGTTTTGGGTTAAATGAAAAGCTCTACACGTCTTGAATACCCGCTCAATTTTTTAACCTGACTAATTCTAAGAATTCTTCTTTGGCAATATTCAAATCAACGGCCTCATTTATTCCGCTCACAGTTCCACTTTCTGAAAATTGCCAAGCGACAACATTATCTTTTGCCATTAAAGGGCAATCCACATTGTATTGAGCCATCCAAAATATTTCATCACTTAGCTCGTCAACATTCAAATAAGTGTCATAAAAGTTGGCATAAGTATAAATGATTGGGCGCTCATCAGTTCTATCTTCCACCCTATTCAAGAATGTGATTATAGAATCAACGAGAACATCAGAAGCAAATTCTTCGTTCACCTCTATATCTAGAGCAGGCCTTAAGTTGTAATTATAATTGTAGGAATTATCGATAAAAAAATCGGCTTGCTTGATTGCTGAAACTGAAGGTCTAAAAAAATGATAAAAACCGGCGTCAACATCATTTGCTCTGGCATTTTCAATGTTATATTTTGATTTGTCATCAACAATAGTGATTCCTTCAGTAGCTTTGATGTATGCAAATTGAATTGTATCATTTTTGACATTCATTGAACTCACTTGTTCCCAATTAATTTCTCCTTGATAATGCGAGACATCAACTCCTAAAACCGGATAAGACTGTGGAATTTGAGATCCGTAATCGAAAAACATTTCATTATTTGGCGGCGACTTCGTGTTCAATACTAGGTAGCCCAAATAACCTACCAAGAAGATTGATAGAATGATTGCAATCTTAGCTTTCCACTTCATTCAAATGATATGTTTAATCCGTCATAGGCAATTTCTACATTTGACGGAAGTTCTTTTGAAACCTCTTCGTGTAATCCCAAATAATGAGAGATATGCGTTAGGTAAGCTTTCTTAGGATTCATTTCGTCAATAAACGCCAGTGCCTGAGCCAGATTAAAGTGAGACACATGATCTTCTTTTCTTAGCGCATTAATAACTATGATGTCAGATCCAATAATTTTTTCTTTCTCTAAATCGTCAATATGGTTTGCATCAGTAATGTATGTCAGGCCAGCAACTCTAAAGGCTGTGACTGGCAAATTATGATGCATCACTTTGATTGGGAGAATCTCCATCCCCCCAATTTTAATAATCTTATTTGAAATTTCATTCAAATTAACTTTTGGAATTCCGGGATAAGTAAATCCTGAGAAAACATAGGCAAACTCACGTTTTAAGGCTTCCTGAACCTGAAGAGTGGCATAAACCTCCATATCCTTGCCAGATTTGTAATTGTATGCTCTTACGTCATCTAATCCTGCAACATGATCTTTATGCTCGTGAGTAAACAAAACGGCATCTACCATTTGCACCTCATTTGTTAGCATTTGCTGTCTGAAATCAGGCCCGGTATCAATAACGATAGTCTTATTGCCATCTGAAAATAGAAATGACGTCCTTAACCTTTTGTCTTTAACGTTACCTGATTTACAAACTGCGCATGTACAAGCAATCACCGGTACTCCTTGAGAAGTTCCCGTACCTAAAAATGTAGCAGAAAATTGGGGCATTGATTATTGTTGTAAGATCCAGTTGGTGCCGTTGTTCTGATCCATCTTGATAATACCGTAGACAGTATTATAATAGATTTTAGAAAAGTTAGTTGGACCATCCTTTTCGGCATCTGTAGACAACAATTCGTTCACTTCAAAAACATTGTACCATTCAATACTGTTGAACACAATCGTATCGTGATAATCAATTAAATCCGTGAAGAATCCTTGTTCAAGACCAACAGGCGTTATAGGCATTTCAAATAAATTTGTTCTAAGTGTTCCACTATTATCCCTGTAAGGCATGTAAACCGCCAAAGTTTTTTGAGAATTGTCTGTTTGAAGATATCTTAACCTAAGTTCGAATTCTAAAGTAGGATCAATATCCAAATTAAAATAAGTTTGATCCCAAGCGAAATACTCTTCTGATCTTACTCTTTCTTTAAAATTAAGTATCCAAGTTGAATCTAGAGCAGGCATCTTCTTGAATACAAGATCTGCAGATTGATAAGGTACGAATTGAATATCGGTCTCTGAATAAGGTGTAGCACCTTCAGGTAAGTTATTTGTAACAGGAGGTTCGGGTTTATTACAAGAAGTCAATACTACCACAAGTACAACTAAGAATATGTTAGAAAGATGTTTCATTACTGTTAATTACGTAAATGTAAACCAATTTGTTGCCTGAAGCAACTATTTTCTGCCCATGTAGTGCCTATAGCCGAATCCAACACTTAAGAATCGAGTAATTCCTTGATAGTCCTCTTCAAACAAATTTGGTATTTTATCCAAACACAAATAATGAGGACCAAACTCAGAAAACACCATATTATATCCCAAAACAAAACTGAATCCACCAGCAGAATTTTTATCAGTTAATAAAAGTAACTCAATTTGAGGCTCCACAAAAAATGTTGATTCTTGATAAGGTTTACCCAATTCAGCTTTACATGAATCATTTGATGAAAGTAAATAAGTATATCCCATTCGAGCACCCACGGAGATAGAGAATCTTTCTGTTATAAATCTTTCATATCCAATTTTACCATAAGCAGATGGCATGTGCAG
Organism: Arenicella sp.; assembly: GCA_047609865.1. GTDB lineage: Bacteria > Bacteroidota > Bacteroidia > Flavobacteriales_D > Crocinitomicaceae > Paracrocinitomix. The sequence continues at coordinate 12,966 of JBLFXO010000051.1, read as the reverse complement.
GCTTCCTCCCCATTCCGCATTATTCAGAGCGAAGGAGTTAATTATCATAAATGAATACTTGACGCCGACACCTAATGTTAAACCTTTAAAAATGTTGTATTGGTAGTTAATCCCGCCATTGAATAATCCATTCATGACTCTTTTGAAAGATTCATTTTGACCTTGAGCTGGGATTCCAATATCAACACTAATACTACCTTCTGGCTCAAAAACTTTAACCTGGGCATTAGTGTTCAAAGCGAACAGTAAGCAAATGAAACAAGATGTATATCGAAATAAATTTTGCACTTAAGGTTAACGGTTTTATGCCTTCGAAATTGTGATTCCTCTTAAAATCTTAGCATTATCTGAAGTTAAATATAGGTAATATTTACCCTCTGGATACACGCTAGGATCAAAATCAAAAGGATGTTCTAAGTTATTTACCACGACATCTACTAAACATTCAACTAATTCTTCCTTTTCATTGAGGAGTTCAACTTTTACTGCACAAGGCTCAGGAGATTCAACCAAAAATTTTGTTGCCTTCTTAAAGACATTGTATTGAGAGGTGACCAAAGTGACCTTATTCATGGCATGCAATTTTGCCCGTCTAAATCTCTTGATGTAAATAGAGTATGCTGTCACAGACAGGGCAACTGCCGCTGTCATGTATAACACTCCTAAAACGATATCAAATGTTGTTAATTTACCCATGCTTATAGTGATATTATGCCTTCTATGCCTTTCATTTGTTCGTACTTAGCAATTATGTCATCAGTATTCAACATCATTTGCTTGATCGTGATAGAAGAATAGTTTCCATTCTTAGATTTTCGTACTTGAAACTCGGCAGTTTCTTCGAAGATTCTTTTGATTTGAACTAGTTTTTCTTGGTCTTCTTTGATGATAAATTTAAAAGGATAAAGAAGAGGATAAGTCTGAGCTTCCAGCAATTCCTTCAACTTATCATAGTTTTCCATAGTCCTCAATTTTCTTAGCTCTAACAACCGATTCCGTTAGGATTGAAATTGATTCTGAGTCTGCTTTTTCAAAAGCTGAACAAAGATAAGCGTTTATTTCTGATTCTTTGAGTGAGTTCTCACTTATGAATTTCTGAATGGCATAGACGTCTATGGTAGTTGACATTTTGATGTCCTTGAATTTTTCTGAATTGAATGCTATGACATATTCTGAAAGCTTCGAGATTAATTTATTTTGACAAAATAATAGGCTAGAGAGAGCCCTTCGCAATGCCTCTCCCGTTTGAGCATTTGAAACACTGAGTTTAATAGGCATCAATACCAAAGTGTATTCCTTAAGAAAAGACTCAAGTTCCCTTTGTGAAAACTCAACCTCTTGATGACCAAAAGAATCTTCAGCCTTTTTTGAAAGTCTGTCAATTTGTTTTTGGATGAGAATGGGATGAGGAATTTCTCTGAGAAATTTCTGCTTTATATCGAACAGTTCCTGCTCATCTAGTTTTATACTCAAATCACTTAATTTGCTTTAACCACTTAATTGCCTCTTCTTCTTTATCAAACATTTTGGTTTCGTAAGAATGAGGAATTAATTGTACCCCGACCTTAAAAAACATTCTAGAAGATGGGTTCAAAATTACATAAGCTTCTGCTTTTTTGAAGTCTGTTCGATATTCTTTTTTGAAAAATTTCATATATCTGTTTTCAACTTTGAATCCTTCCTGCACTATCACTAGGAACTTCATCTCCTCTTTTTTCTGAAGTAATTCACAATAATGACCATACAATTCAGCATACTCAACAGAAGTTAAATAGGCATTGGGTTTAAACACCACTTTAATGGTGTCTTCATCCAACTTAGAAATATATGCAGACTTAGTCTCAATCATTTTCCTAAATTTGATTAATCGCAAAACAAGAGCTTTTCATGCAGTCGTTTCCTACAATCTACAAAAAAATTCAATACGCCTTAAACGATTTACCTGCTGATTTAGCACATAAAGAGATGTATCCGCTAAGAAAGACGCGAAATGAAATGAAATTGGAAAATGAAGACTATCGAACTTCAGCAGTTTTAGCTCTAATGTTTCAAGAAGATGGTGAAACTAAGATGATTCTTACTCAAAGACATGATTATAAAGGTAAACATGGTGGCCAAATAAGTTTTCCGGGTGGGAAATCTGAGGCCACAGATCAATCAATTGAACACACGGCTCTAAGAGAGACTCAAGAAGAGATAGGATTGCCCACAGAAGACATCAATATCATAGGGAAGTTGAGTGATGTTTATATTCCGGTGAGTCAATTCTTGGTTCACCCATTTATCGCATATTACAATGGTGATCCGACATTCATACGATCCGAGTATGAAGTGAAGGAAATCATAACTTTCAATACTGCAATTCTTCTTGACTCTGATACCATGAGCAGAAGAAATATTAAGACATCTGAGGGTTATTCTTTAAAGGATATCCCTTGCTTTATAATTGAAGAGAAAATTGTTTGGGGTGCAACGGCAATCATTTTAAATGAAATTAGGCACATCTTAATGAGAGCATAAAAAAAGCCCTCTCTCCCAATAGCTATCGGGATGAGAGGGCTTTTAAATAGTTTTATATCAATTCTAGAATCGTACTCTCGCAAATCCGAATGCTGCAGAAATAGTTGGAGAATTCTGAGAGAAGAAGGTAACAACATCTCTTGATGCAACTCCAACCTCATAAGCTCCACCTCCTAAGGCAAAGTTAATTCCTAATGGTACTTGCAAATCATATCCACCGCCACCAGTCACACCAGCCATAATGAATATCTTACTTTTACCTGCTGGAATAATAATATCACCACCAGCACCCCAAGCGAATCCGTTAATTGATCCTGGAATTTCTCTATCAAAAGGAGTTACCAGATCAATACCGAAGTGCGCATATTTGCTAAGTTCAATAGAAGCTCCAAATCTTATTGTTCCGGGAAGCTTAATTGTAACTGACTCTACTCCTCTTAATTTGAATAATCCAGACTCTTCTAATAATTCAGGAACAGAATTGGCAATATTCATATCATCCAATCCATCACTAGAATAACTCACTACCAGTGTATCAACTCCTTCATAAACATTCCCTGTATATGTCATGGACCCAATATTAGTAACAGAAGCTGCTAAGTGAAGATTCTTAAATAAAGTCGCATTCACACCAAAATCTAAGCCGAATCCTTGTCCGACCTGAGATCTCCAAAAGTTTTGAGCCTGCCCCGCTAATGCTGAAGGGTTCAATGTGGCAATTGCTCCGTAATCTAAATCGAATCCTGGAGATAAAGCTGAAATCATAGTATATGTAGATCCATCACTACTCATATCCATCATTGCAATTCCTTGAATATACTTAGCTCCTACCCCTGCATAAAATGCAAAAGTACTGTCTTGTCCAAATAGTTTTCTGCCGTATCCTACGTGAAATTCTCTATTCAAACTTAATCTCATATAACTTTCACCTAAAATCTGAGAAATTGGATTTGGAATCGAAGCCGTTCCGCCTATCACGTTGGCAGAAGAATCAGGTCTCATATCTTGATAATTCCCAATGTTCGTAGTATCAATGCCAGTATCGTATTGTAATGTATCAAAGTAGTCTGAAAATTTCCCTTGAAATAACATGTCAGTAAAATTCTGATCAAGTTTAGAATTCCAACTAGCTCTTGTTCTCATTGAAAAAGCTATTCCTCCAAACTTCTCATTTTGATAAGCTATTCCGAAAGCGTTATAATCCCAGTTAAATGCGAAATCAGAAGCAAAACCTTCGGCAGCAGCAATTTTATCTTCGTAAGAAAGGGTATCCAGTGATCCGCTTCTTACAACTCCCCAAATATTATCTCTTAAATCTTGTTTTGCTAAAGATTCAGAGTAGATAGATAATCCGAATTCAGAAGTCCCCATTGTTACACTCTTATCTTCATAAGCTTTGATTCCAAGATTTGCAGGGTTAATTCCTAAACAATGGTAATCTGTCACAAATGTTGAAGAAACTCCTTTTCCGGTAGCCGGATAGGCAATGTATTCATTTTGTGCTTGTCCAATAAATGCTAGCCCAAGGCCAATGAGAGTAAGTATTTTTTTCATAGTTAAGAGTTGGTTAAAAAAAACCCTGAGCCCACCAGAAGCGAGTCAGGGTTTTAAGTTAGATAATATTCAATTAATCGGCAAATTTTTCAATCACTTCCTGAGTCACCCCTGTATTAGAGAAGCCTCCGTCATGAAATAAGTTCTGCATAGTCACATATCTAGAAAGATCCGAAAATAGTGAGACGCAATAATTTGCGCAATCATTTGCTGTCGCATTACCAAGTGGCGACATCTTTTCTGAATAGTTAATGAATTCATTGAAACCTTTTACACCACTACCAGCTGTTGTCATTGTTGGAGATTGTGAAATAGTGTTCACTCTCACCTTAGATTTAACTCCGTAGTGGTATCCAAAACTTCTAGCTATAGACTCTAAATATGACTTGTTATCAGCCATATCGTTGTAGTCAGGAAAAACTCTTTGTGCAGCAATGTAAGACAATGCTAAAACAGAGCCCCAATCATTGATGGCTTCCATTTTATATGCAGTTTGAAGAACCTTGTGAAAAGATAATGCAGAAACATCTAAGCCTTTCATGGTCCAATCATAATTTTCATCAGTATAGTGCTTTCCTTTACGCACGTTCACTGACATTCCAATTGAATGCAGAACGAAGTCAACTTTTCCACCCAAAATCTCCATTGATTGCTCAAACAAATTTTGAATATCTTCAACGCTAGTAGCATCTGCGGGAATTACAGTTGAGCCAATTTTTTCTGCAAGTTTATTAATCTCACCCATTCTCATGGCTATTGGCGCATTCGTTAAGACTATTTCAGCCCCTTCTTCATGTGCCTTCTCTGCTACTTTCCAAGCAATTGATTGATCGTTCAATGCTCCGAAAATGATTCCTTTTTTTCCTTTTAATAGTCCAGTAGACATAATTGTGTGTTTAATTTAAGCATGTAAAAATACGAATTTCTTTTACTAAAAGACATCCATAATTTTTAATAAGCGAACTAGAATATCATTTTTATCAGGCCTACTATAAGCAATGCACCACCAATACCGAAACAAGCAAATGCTCCAATTTTGAATCCTTTGATAGCTGAACCTAAACCAGCTTGCAATTCATCTTCTGATTTTGTAGAAACCAAGAATGGATATTTCTTATCCGTTGGATTTGAAACAATTAATGATCCATCACGATCATTTGCATCCCCTAAAACGTAAAGATTTTGTCCTTGCTTGATTCCAATTTCTTTGTATTCGTATCCAATAGTTTTGTGGCTACTGTTTCCGCTTCCACCACCTAAACCAATAGATATACCTCCTAATTTAATGTTTAATCCAGATTGCTGTGGTTCACCTTTTTCAAACTTAGAATGCAATTGCATGGTGTCTAATTTTGATTTCTTAGGGTTGATAGCGATAAATCCTGTTGCATCTTTTACACCGAATCCATCAGCCCAAATTTCATTTTCAGAAACAGTCTCTGTCTTTTTAACCCATTTCTTTTGCATGTTTCCTTGTGAATCTTTTTGATTCTCAAGACGCTCATACTTATGAATCACCTCAGATTTGTAATAAACTACTTGCTCATTTGACTGCTCAGCTTTTAATGGCTGATCAGAATGAGCTTGTCCTTTTAGTTCACAGAAATGTGTAAAATTTCCTGACCCCATAGACTCGCTAATACTGTCATAATTTTCTTTTACTTCCGAAACAGTGGATGTATCTGTAAGATCAAGGTGAGCCGATTGCCCAGCTTTTTTTCCCATTACCATCCATAAAACAAGACCGACTATTGCAATAACGGCTCCTCCGATTAAAAATCCCATATTTTTTGATTTAAATTTTTATCAATATATAAATTATTTTGATTCAATTATAAACAGCAGCGGATTGAAATGGACAGCTGACTATTCTTAGTATTTAAGTGAACTTTTGGTTGAACACTTTGTTATATCTTTGTTTTAATAGAAAGTATGAAAAAGAAAAACAGTACTGATTTTGTCAATCCAATTGACAAAGATAAAGTAGCCGAAAATCCGGGGACTTTAGAATATGGTCATCATGTGGGGTCGGCTGTTATAAAAGCCGAAGACGTTGGGAAACAAAAAGGTAGAGCTCTGGCGGCCATGGAACACCAAACTGATCAACAGTTAGGTCAAATTTATGAGCAGATGAAATTGCTCGCTGATCAAGCAAAGAAAATCAACAACCGAAAAGAGATTTCTGAAAGTATTTATCAAGCTAACTTCAGATTCGAACCAATCATCAATCACATTTATTATCTTTATAAAGATGAGAACTTAGAACATGTGCTCTCTATTATTGGTCCGAGCGAATGGGGAAGATCTAGAAAAAACAAATATGAATGGATGGCTTCAGTTAGATTACTGGCTGATCACACATGGGATATTCTCGAAGCATCTGAAGACAGCGAGGCAGAATCTCTATAAAAGCCTTTTGTCTTTTTAACTGAATTCTTATATTGATAAAAACTAACTTTATGAGAATTGAAGCCGACAATCTAGACGATTATATATCAAAATGTCCAGAAGACAGACAGGCAGCAATGCAAAAGCTTTCAGAAGCAATCAGATCAAACATTGATAAAGACTTTTCTGAAGCTATTAGTTACGGAATGCCAGGGTGGGTAATCTCACATGACCTTTACCCTTCAGGATACCACTGCAAACCTTCAGAACCTCTCCCTTTTTTAAGTGTCGCCTCTCAAAAAAATTTCGTTGCTGTCTATCACATGGGAATGTATGCAAGCCCTGAGCTATTGAAATGGTTTGTTTCAGAATTCCCAAAACATTCTTCTAAGAAATTAGATATGGGGAAAAGCTGCATACGATTTAAAAAAGTTGAAGACATTCCTTTTGAATTCATAGGAGAGTTAGTTTCAAAAATGAATGCCGCTCAATGGATTGACATCTACGAAGCAAACTTGAAAAAATAATTATGGAAAAGAGGAGCAAAGAAAATCCTTGCCAATTGAAGACACATCCTGGCACCTCATCATATGAAATGTATATGGATGAAAAAGCCGAGACTAAAGAAGGAATGACCCATTTAAACCAGATTGAACTTCAAGGAAAAATTAAAAATTTCTATTTGTATAATCCAAATGATATGGACACTCGTGTTGATTCAAAAAACGCATTCACTTATTACTTTGCTGAAAATACTGAATTCATTTTCCCTTAAAACAACTTAAATTATGACTAAATTATTAATAGTAGTTCTTTTCTTGCCTTTGGTTTCATTTTCGCAACTTTCAACGTTCGAAAAAAAAGGAAAAACCGGATTAAAAGAAGGAGAAGCTATCGTCATCAAACCAAAGTATGACTCCATTGTCATGGGTGACACTATGATTTCAACGGCATTCAAGAAATCCAAGGTTATCCTCTTTAATAAAGAAGGTGAGTCAGTTTATAAAGGAAAGAAAGGACAGCTTTCAGTATTCAAATTTGGAGCTGGATTTCTAAAGAATAAAAAAGGAGAAATTGGAGCTATTAATAGAAGTGGAGATTTTTTTATCGAACCATCAATCCATCACCACCTCTCTTATCAAAACCAGCTTATTTATTTAATTGACACCGGATACAACGGTACAAACAAGTTGTTTTTTGAAAGTAGAGTATTAGAGAAGGACATTAAAAACGTTGAACTTTTTGACAATTGGGTTGTCGCCGAAAAATACAAGACAGAAATCTCTTATCGAACAGTAAAAACAGGAGTTTTCAAAAAGAAAAGAGAAGAAAAGGTTTACACTACAACATACTGGAAGAAGGTATATGAAGGTGAAACAGGGAAAGAAATTTCAAGATCAATTGATGACATCTATCGAATTGATGACATGGTCGCGCTAAAGAGCAACACAGATCTTGATCTATATTTTAATGGAGATAAAATTCTTGAGTCTGTCACTTTCATTGAATCTAGAAATGACAGCCTGTATGAAGGAGCCACTCAAAAAAACTTTCTAGTTCGAAGAAGTGGAGAATCTGACGATCGCTTTTTAATGAATAAAAAAACCAAACAGATATTGGTTCAAGCTCCCCACCTTAGCTACGATATTTTTGAAAATGTAATTTTCGGTCATGGCGACTTTGATGATCACGAAAATGTACACATCTACACCCTTCAAGGTGAACTAATAAGAAGCGACCTGAAAAAAGGTTCGCCCTTAGATGCAACAAGGTTTGTTTTTAGAGATAGCCTTGGTGAGTTTATTGGAGATGAGTTCGGTTCACAATTAAGCCAGCATTATCAAGGCTTTGGTGATGTCAGTGAAGGTATAAGAAAAGTATACTTCGGTTATAGTTATGGATACATTAATGACTCCACTTATGAAGATTCAGGCATTAACTGGCCTGTTGTAGCAGAAAACATTTCTTATACTGGAGGAAGTGGGAGAAGAAAAAGCCTCTTTAGAGGATTAGGGAGAGATCTCGGAAACTTTGGAAGACGACTTATCGGTAATCCTACAAAAGGGAAGATTTCAGGATATTCTGGTGTTTCATTTAGAAATTCTGAACTTCCAATACTAGATGATGGTCATGATTTTTCAGATGGAATGGCAGTTGTTTGTTTAAACGGATTGAGAAGGGATGCTAAATATGATACATTGATTTCTTTCTTTGACTACCAAGCAATCTATAGTTACATTACTCCAAAGGGGAAATTAATGAGCACCGTGAAGTATAGTAAATGTCATCCCTTTAAAAGTGGATTAGCATGGGTGAAATACGGAGGGTATTATTCTCGAATTAATAAGTCGGGTAAGGTTGTGAAAAAGACTAAGTACGCAGAGGTGATCTCAGAATTTGACAGAACTTTCAAAGTTAAAAAAGATGGTAAATGGGGATTGATTGATGAAAACTATAATTTTCTCATTAAATGTGAACATCCTATTTTGACTTGGAAAGAAGGAGCTTATTATTCAAAAAAAGATGGTCAGGAAATATTGGAACTTCGTCTCAGTAAATAAAAAGTTCAAAAAAACGTTAAGGAGAACAAGCGACATTTGAAGCTTATCTGAAATAACTTCTAATTATGAAAAAAGCTTATTTATTGGCATTTTGTTTTGTCCTGACCTCTTATTCTGGGCAATCTCAAATCAATCCGGACACAATCAAAAGCGAATTCAATTCGCAAGCAGCAGTTGATTTTTTCATCTCCCCTCCTCTACGCGATTGGCCAATTGCTAGCATATCAACGAGCCCTGCCCCGAACCATACACCTCCTAATAATTTCTTTCGAGACTCTTTAATTCATCAAGAGATTAAAAATGTTCAAGAAAAACATTCAAATAATCCCATTCATAAAACCCAAAAAAGTCTTGAAGTTAGCTTTGACGGTCAGTCAGGAACCACATTCCCTCCAGACCCTTCTGGATCTGCCGGACCAAATCACTATATGCAAGCTGTGAATCGCACATTTCGTGTATATGACAAAACTGGTCTTCCATTAACCAATGAAGTCAATTTGCAATCTCTTTGGCCATCAAACACTCCAGTTAACAGTGGTGACCCAATCGTGATGTATGATCGACATGTTGACCGCTGGTTCATTTCTCAGTTAGAAATTACACCGCATACCATTTCAATCGGAATCTCCACTACAAGTGATCCTACGGGCAGTTATTATATTTATACATTTCCATTTACAGAAGCACCAGACTATCCAAAATATGGTATTTGGTGGGACGGATACTATATGACCGCAAACACGGCATCTGGTTCCAATGAAACAATGGCCGTTTTCGAAAGAGAAGAAATGCTTCTCGGAAATCCGGCGGCGCAAATGATTACAAGCTCTGTCCCATTGTATGATTGGATGGCCCTGCCTTCAGACGCGGATGGTCAACTTCCTCCAAACGGAACTCCTTGTTACTTATTCTATGTAGCCGACAATGAATATTTCAATGGTGCAGATGATTTTTTGGTAGTTCATGAATTCTCTGTTGATTGGACAACTCCTACAAATTCATCAATTGTCCACACTCAAGATATTTTGGTCAATCCTTTTGAACAAGACTATTTTAGTTTTAGTGAAAATATTCCACAACCCGTAAACTGGCAATATCTTGATGCCAATTCAATTTTCCCATGCCTTAGAGCACAACATATGAGATGGACAGGTTACAATACCATAGTTCTGACTCATACTGTACTCACCAATGGTAGAGAATCGGTGAGATGGTATGAACTCAGAGACGCGGATGACGGCAATTGGACAGTTTATCAACAAGGAACCTATGCCCCTGATATTTCTCACCGCTGGTACGGAGCAGCTGCAATGGATATCAACGGCAACATTGGCCTGGCCTACTCAATATGTAGCTCCAGCACGGGAGTTTTTCCAAGCCTTCGCTATACGGGAAGATTAAAGGATGATCCTTTAAATGAAATGACAATTGAAGAGACTGAAATAGCCACAGGAGTTTCCGCTCAAGATTCTACGAATAGATATGGTGATTATAGCCACCTTTCACTTGACCCAAATGGAACTGACTTCTGGTTTACGGGAGAATATATGGGCGATTCTAGTCACGCAATGACAAGAATTGTTTCTTTCAATTTTGATGGACTTTTCACTGAAACAGAAAATTATAAGTTAGAAAGACCTGAATTCATTTGGACACTGAATCAGAATGTCCTGAGCATCTCAGGTGAAAATTTTGAAAACGATTTTTATGAGGTCGACATTATCGGATCAAATGGAAAAATTGTAATTTCATCACCACAACAATTAGGCGAGACTTTTAATATCGATATTAAACTTCCTCAAATTGCAAAAGGGATTTATTTTATCAGAATAGGAACTTTAGATTTTCAAAAGGTGAAAAAGTTTAAGTTTTAGTATTTAGTCCACCCAACTGAATAGATTATGAAATATTGTTTACTTATACTTTCAACTCTCAGCTACATTTACTGTATCGGACAGTTTTCAAGTTTCGAAAAGGAGTCCAAAACGGGGCTCAACTATGGTGAAGAAATCATAGTAAAAGCAAAATACGATTCCATCTCAACCTTTGATAATGAAATTGCTACGGCCTATAAAAAAGACAGTCGCTATTATTTCAACCAAAGCGGAAATAAGATCTCAAAGAAAAAAATATTGTATTCAAATGCATTCAAGAATGGATTTGCAATCCTAAGCAACAAAAAAGGAAAGTATGGAGCGATTAACGCAAAAGGAAAATTAGTTATCCCCTTTGACTACAGTAATCAGTTTGAACAGTTTGGTGTATTAATGCTCGCAAAGAATTATTCAAGCTATCATGTTTATGGGACTTCAGAAAGGATATTAGGCTACATTGATTCAGCCAAAGTGATGGACGACTGGTTCATTACATATGACAAAACATCAATCTACACAGAATATAAAAAAGAAAATGTTTTGGGGAAGGTCAAAACAAAATCATACTACCACCATGATTATTATTTCAACATCTACGATCATCTCAAGGGCACATTAATTCTAGACTCAATAGATCGTTATTACTTTGAGAATGGCATTTCTGTTCACAAAAGAATGGACAGTTCGATATATCTTCTTGATTCAGATAGGAAAGTTGTGGCATCAGGAGACTACTCATCAGTGCAAATAAATGAGAACACCATTTTTTGCCTTGCAGAATCCGACAGTACTTCCCGTATGGACTTACGAAGTATAAATGGAAGCCTGATAAAAGATGATGTTGCATTCGTAATGAACCTAGATAGTGGTAGATTTATTTTCTCATCAGATTCTTTACAATTTATAGGAGATGAATACGGTAAGCAACTGAGTCCAAAACTGAAGGGGTTTGGAACTGAAGAAAACGGATGGAGAATTGTTTTTGACGGTTTACATTATACTTACATGAACGATTCTACTTACGAACTCTTAGATTTTAGATTGCCGGTCATTCTCAGAACTGTATCGACTCCTGATGGAGGAAGTGGAGGATGGACTCTTGGAAGAGGTTTTAGAAATATGAAAAAAAGAATAGGGAATTTTGGTCGAAGATTCATTGGCAAGAAAAAGAAACCTCTGGAGACTGGATCGTACTCACACTATTATAAGGAAAACAAAGTACCTGCTCACCAATTTCCAATAATAAATGGCTTTCTCAAAATTGAGTCTTCTACTTTTGATTCAATTAATTCAACGGAAACTTACTTTGAAGACGATCACAATTTTAGAGCGAAATACAATTACATTAATTTGAAAGGCAAAAGGGTAAATGACATTCATTACAGACTTGTTGAACCAATTATAAATGGCAGATTTCTCGCCTTGGATTCTGATGGTTGGCAAGTCGTAAGTACAGCTAGTGGTGAGAATCTCAATAAAGAACCATTTAAAGACGTAGGGAATGATACTTGTGGATATCATATAGTCAGAATAGGTAGTTATCCCTCTATGTATGGCCTTTTAGACAAAAATTTAAATGAAGTACTTCCTGTCAAATACGATAACCTTGAATATCTAGATTCTGCCTTTTATGAAAGAAATAAGTATTACAAATTGGTAAAGCGATTTGAGATACCTGAATAATTCAGTAGCAAAGCCAATCAAGTAAGTGAAAATTTAAACGCGACTGATTTATAGAAAATATATTTTCTACATTTGCCCGCACATAAAACTATAAAATGAAGGATACAGCATTAACAAAGATACACGAGAGTTTAGGAGCTAAAATGGTTCCCTTTGCAGGCTACATGATGCCTGTTCAATACGAGGGAGTCAAAGCTGAGCATGAAATTGTAAGAACTGGAGTTGGTGTATTTGATGTTTCTCATATGGGAGAATTTTTACTTAAAGGCGAAAAGGCATTGGATCTCATTCAACGTGTATCATCTAATGATGCATCTAAAATGGTTGATAATCAAGCCCAATACTCTTGTATGCCTAACAATGATGGCGGAATTGTGGATGACTTA
>JBLFXO010000050.1:0-16035 GCA_047609865.1 Arenicella sp. | reverse complement strand
AGAAAAGGAATCTCTGTTAGTAATATGAATGCAAACAATATAGAGCGTAAAATTGATATTGAACTTTCAAAAGGTAAAAATTCTATTGAAATAAGTGCCATGAATGAAAAGGGAGTTGAATCTTTAGCTCACTCGGTTTCTGTCAACTATGAGGGTGAAAGTGATGTGAAACCTACTCTTCACTTATATGCTATTGGCGTGTCAAAATATGAGCAGGATAACTTCAACTTAGAATATGCAGCTAAGGATGCAGAAGATATTGTGAAGCTATTCAGTTCTGCTTCCCTTGGGTTTATGGATGTTGAAACACACCTTCTGACAAACGAACAAGTAACGGTTGAAGCAATTGAAGATTTAAAGGCTGAATTAGAGAAAACTAAAGTGGATGATATTGTTTGCCTGTTTTACGCTGGGCACGGAGTGTTAGATGCTGAATTGAATTATTTCATTGCCTCTAGTAATATGGACTTTAACAAGCCTTCTGAGAAAGGGATTCCTTACGACACTTTTGAGAATTTGATGGATAATATTCCGGCCAGAAGAAAGCTAATGATGATTGATGCTTGTCATAGTGGTGAGATTGATAAAGACGAATTGGTTCAAATTGAAAGTGACCTGGAGAATGAAACAGGAGACAATGATTTAACTTTCAGGGCTGTAAATTCGACAACTACTAAAAACCTCGGGCTATCTAACAGCTTTGAATTGATGAAGGAGTTATTTACAGATCTTAGAAAGTCTTCAGGGACAGTTATCATATCTTCTGCTGGAGGATTGGAATTTGCGATTGAGGGAGGTGAATGGAATAATGGTGTGTTTACCTACAGTTTCATATCCGGATTGAGCGAACTGAAAGCTGATGCAAATAAAGACGGCAAAATAATGCTCGGGGAAATGAACGAATATATTAGAGATGCGGTGTTTGAATTAACAAAAGGTAGACAGCAACCAACTAATAGGGCAGAAGTGTTACAGTCTGATTGGAGGCTGTGGTAAGCTAGTTGGCTGGGTCAATCACGACATAATACCTTGGGTCATCCACATTTTCTTGAATGAGAGAATTAAATTTGGAGTTCGCTTTCTTAAGAATTCGAACGCAATCAGGACTCAAATGCTTCAGAACAACAGTTTTTTCTTCTTTTTCATATCGTTCAACTAAGTTGTAGATAGCTTCAATACCAGAATGGTCAGAAACTTTCGATTCCATGAAATCTATTTCAATTTTGTCAGGATCCTCACTAACTTCAAATTTAGAAGTGAAGGCAGTTGCTGAACCAAAGAAAAGTGGTCCCCAGATTTCATAAACCTTCGTTCCGTCTTCTTTGACGGACTTTCTTGCTCTAATTTTCTTCGCATTTTCCCATGCAAATACAAGGGCAGATACGATAACACCTGCAATTACGGCAATTGCTAAATCCGAAATAACAGTAACGGCAGAAACTAGTATTAGTACAAAAGCATCCGTAAGAGGTATTTTTCCTAGAATTCGGAAACTTGACCAGGCAAAGGTTCCAATTACGACCATAAACATCACACCAACTAAAGCCGCGATTGGGACTTGCTCAATAAGTGATGCTCCGAATAAAATAAATATCAGTAAAGTAACAGCTGCAATTATTCCAGAGAGTCTTCCACGGGCTCCTGTATTAATATTAATGATGGATTGTCCTATCATGGCACAACCACCCATTCCTCCAAAGAAACCATTTACAATGTTCGCGCTTCCTTGAGCGATACATTCTCTATTTCCGTTTCCTCTAGTTTGCGTGAGTTCATCAATTAAGTTAAGAGTCATCAAAGATTCAATTAATCCAATTGCTGCTAATATCAAAGCAAAAGGGAAAATTGTTACAAAGAGTTCCCAGTTTAAAGGGATAGTGCTAAACAAATCTGTTTGTAATTGAGGTAGGCCTCCATTTATTCCTCCCGTTTGACCGTCTGGTAATCCATCATTGATGAAAGAACCAACACTGCTCACCTCCATTCCTCCAAAAATTACAATTGACGCAACTACCACGATAGCTGTCAAGGCAGCAGGTATTTTCTTTGTGAGTTTAGGTAATCCAAACATGATTCCCATTGTCAATGCTACCAGACCTATCATTGTCCATAAATCTCCTGATTGCAAGAGTTGAGTTTGAAATCCAGGGCCGTCAAGGTTGGGGATTTTATGCCCCGCAACATCTAAAATAGGCTCTTTAAACATGCCGAATTGTGACATGCAAATAACAATTGCCAATCCATTGACAAACCCCATCATTACTGGATGAGGAATTAATCTTACAAATTTACCAAGCTTGAATAAGCCCGCGGATATTTGAATGATTCCAACAATTAGTAAGGTTAAGAACAGGTACTGTAAACCATGTCCTCCTGCATCTTCACCAATCTTGACGAGGGCTACCATCACCACGGCCATAGCGCCAGTTGCACCAGAAATCATTCCTGGTCTTCCTCCAAAAATTGAAGTGATAATTCCCATCATGAATGCTCCATATAAGCCTATCAGCGGGTCAATCCCTGCAACAAATGCAAAGGCCACAGCTTCAGGAACTAATGCCAAGGCCACAGTTAGGCCGGAGAATAGTTCATTCTTTAGGTTTATTGGAGAATCTTTGATGAGTTTCAGCATACCGTTAAAATTGGCGCAAAGATAATTCAATAAAGGCTAGTTCGTGAGAAAAGTGAATTATTCGATAAGCGACTAGAAATCAATAGTTGATTGAATAGAATGTCGTGTCGAAAGGTGTCATATAAACTGAATCAGACAAAGATTCAACACCAACCACTATGTAGGTGAAATTAAAGTGTTGACCTGCCGTTGAGGCATAGGTAGCTGTTGTATCCGTTATTCCTAAAAATGAATAACTGTCAGCATCTGCACATCCGTCACAACCTTCTTTATAATTAAGAAGTAGCAAGTTAAGATGGTCATTACTGTTTCCGGGTAAATTATTTTGGATATCAAATTGAACCCATGATTTTGCGCCCATTTGATAATCTACCACGTTCGTGTTTTCAGAAGATATTTCACCAGAATTAAGAATAATATCAGTCTTAAAATAGTCGTCCTTTTCAATATTTAATTTGAATTCTATAACCTTTTCTCTATCGAAGGTCATAATATAATAGCCATTTTCGTCAGTTATTGTGCTCGCTGCTAGATCAAAGTTGTCGGTAGTTACTGAATTATTGAAAGGCTTTTGATAAATGCTCACTTCTACACCTGATAATGGAGAACCAGTTTGATCTTCTGTGATTGTTCCTTCAAAAGTATATTGAATAGGATCCTTATTACAAGAAACCAAAATTAGGCTTAAACAAATGATGTAAAATGCACTCTTCATATACGATAAAATTACATTCTTTTTATTGAAAACACAAAGGTGAAGATAGAAATCGAACGTTCTATTTATTAATCTGGCAAAAAAATTGATTGAAAGAGGATAAAAGATGATGCATCTAAATTTGATGAGTTCTGTAAGAATCAAGATAAAAAAACTTAAATTAGTAAAACAAAGATGTCAACTATGCATAAGAAATTATTTATTGCCTTCGCATTATTGCTAGCAGCTCAGTTCAGCTTTGCAGCAGATATGCCCACAGATTCTACCAAGAAAGGAATGGTATTCGATATGCCAGAACAAATGCCTGAATATCCTGGTGGCGGAGATGCACTTGATCAATTTGTGAAATCACACATTAAATATCCTGCAGATGCAAAGGCTGTTAGAGCTCAAGGCAAAGTGTATATTCAGTTCGTTGTAGAAAAGGATGGAAGTATTACAGATGTTTTAATTAGAAAAGGGGCACATAAATCTTTAGACGCCGAGGCCATTAGAGTGGTGAAGTTAATGCCAAATTGGAAACCAGGGTCAATGAGAGGAAAGACTGTGAGAGTAAGGTATACGTTGCCAATTACATTTTCGTTAAGCTAGATTCCTTCTCAGGTATAAACTTTTTTTGTATTTGCGATATTATTCGTTGGAAATGATGTCGTAATTTATGCTCAGAATGAAGTAATATCCAATTTTTCCGATAAGGAGCCTGAATTTCCCTTTGGAGAAGAGGCTATGTCCAAATTTATTCAAAGTAATGTTCAATACCGAACTGTTGTTGTAAATAAGACAGAATCTGGAAGTGTTTACATTCAATTCGTAGTTTATTAAAGATGGTCATTTAGATGCTGAGGCAGCCAGAATAATAAAATTAACGCCTAAATGGGTTCCCGGGGAGCAAAGAGGAAAAAAAGTTATAAGGTATACGCTTCCAATTCATTTTAGGTTGAGTGAAGCTAAAAAGTTCTAACGAAGAAACAAATCCGTAAAGCTGAACGTGAAAGAAAGAATAGACTTAAACACAACAAGTAAAAGATGAGAAAAGCATTATATCTAATTCTTGTCCCAATGGTTATGATTAGCTGTGGATCGGGAAAATCAAATGTTATGTCAGGGAATAAAAAAGCTGAAGTGAATAATGGTCACGCAGTTTATACTGGTCAAGTTGTAGAAAAAGAATTCTACAACAAAGGCGGTAAGGCTATGGGGTTCAGTGATACGTATTTAAGACTTTCAGTACAGGACTATTTCATCAAATTCTGTGAAAGCAAAATATCGAAAAAAGATATAGAAGACCTTAAACTTGGGGAGTTCGGTTCTATTAAGGTAGAAGCAGAGATCATTGATGGAGAATGGGATTCATGTGATCCTGAAGCCAAAGTTCAAAGCAGAACAGGGAACTACATCATCATTTACGCTATTCTTTAGCGCAGCAAATCCCTTAATAATTGGTAGCACGGTTTTTGTTCATTTGAATTCATGCGTCTATTAATTCTCTTTCTGTTTATTCCATTCTTTGGGTTTTCTCAAGGTGATACGGTTAGCGCAGATACCACAATTTATGATTATGTTGAAGTTGAACCTCAATTTCCAGGTGGTGAATCAGAAATGATACAATTTATTTTTGAGAATATGAATTATCCCGAAAAAGCCGCGGAACAAGGATTGCAAGGTAGTTTTTACTTTGAATTTATTGTCGAGATTGATGGCTCGCTCACGCATGGAAGATGTCTAAATTGTGAAACTTCGGAGCTTGACCAAATGATTATTGATTTGATAAATAAAATGCCAAAATGGACTCCTGCAAAGAAAGGTGGAGAATATGTTAGAATGAGATATACACTTCCCTTAATGATAAACATAAAATGAAAAAAACAAATCTATTAATATTGACCATTTTTATTGGTCTTACATCCTTTTCTCAAGTTGAAGAGGATACAATTTTATTTGCTCTGATTGAAGAGGATACATCTGCAATTGAGTTTGATGGTGAAACTTTAGAAATAAGTGGGAGTGCATGCCTTCCTCATTACGTTGGAGGTGAACTTGCAATGATGAAATTTTTAGGTGACACCATCAAATACCCCGAGCTCGCTGCTGAATTAGGAATTCAAGGTGTTGTATATGTAGAATTCGCGATAAATAAGGATGGGTCGATAGAGCAAGTAAATGCGATTCATGGACCTGATGAGTCTTTAGAATGTGAGGCGGAAAAGGCAATCGCATCAATGCCAAAATGGGAGCCCGCTATTTGTAATGGAAAGGCCTTCAGGATTAGTTATACCTTACCAATAACCTTCAGCTTGCATTAGGTTATGAAAAGATACCTCTCAATATTATTTCTCTTCTTGTGTTTTAATACTATGGCTCAAATTAAAATTGAAGAATCGCTAGAAGAAGATTCAACGCATTATATGATTGAAAGAGGAGATGGTGATTCAGCCATAATAGGTTGGATTGAAGAAGATCCTGAATTCCCAGGCGGCGAAACAGCAATGCTTAAGTTTATAAATGACAGCTTGGTTTACCCACCTGCAGCTGTGCAACAAGGATTAGAGGGGTTGGTTTATGTTCGGTTCAACATTGACAAAAAAGGTATTATCAGTGACTTTAAAATTTTGAAAGGAATATCTAAGGCATTAGATGAGGAAGCCTTAAGGGTTGTGAGTTCATTCCCGAAAAAATGGAAGCCTTATTATTTCGCTGGAGAATACTTAGCAACTGAGTATATTGTTCCAATAAATTTTGTTCTTCCCGAAAAGTGATTACTTGGCGTCCTTTTCCAATATCAATCCATCAAATCAGGTCGTCTCTCTTCAGTTCTCTTTATCGCCTGATCATTTCGCCATTCATCTATCTTCTTAGAATCTCCAGAGAGCAATATTTCTGGAACCTTAGAACCTTTGAAATCTTCAGGTCGAGTATAAACCGGTGGCGCTAACAAATCATCTTGAAAAGAATCGGTTAAGGCAGAGGTCTCATCATTGAGTACTCCTGGAATCAATCTCACAACTGAATCTACCAGCACAGCAGCTCCTAATTCGCCACCTGAAAGAACGTAGGATCCAATTGATACCTCTTTCGTGATATAGAGGTCTCTAATTCTTTGGTCAACTCCTTTGTAGTGACCACAAAGGATAATGATGTTCTCGAGTGTTGAAAGATTATTGCATGTTGTTTGTTCTAATATTTCTCCATCCGGAGTCATATAGATCACTTCGTCATATTTTCGCTCTGCTTGCAACTTATCAATACAATCCGCAATGGGTTGACAAAGCATAACCATTCCAGCACCACCGCCATATTGATAGTCATCCACGCTCTTTTGTCTATGAGTCGAGTAATCTCTGATATCGTGAAGATGAATCTCGAGATGTCCTTTTTCTTGAGCGCGCTTCATGATTGAATCATTTAATGGGCTATCTAAAAGCTTTGGTAATATGGTAAGGATATCGAATCTCATTGTATCATAAAAGTAACTAAAAGAACTACAGAAAAAATAAATGAGGATATGGCAATCTTCTTTAATTCAGAATCAAATTTATGTGGTTCTGTGGTTTTAATCACCTTAATCATATGAATGACATGAAAAATCAGAAGCAGCGCAATAATAACTGTTACTGGGTGAGTAATAACATCTGTGTTTCCATATGTTATCGCTATCCAATAGTAAGCGAAAATAGGCCCCCAAAAAAGAAAGAATAAAATGAAATGATAAATTTTGGCTTTGCTCGGTCCTAGTTTTACAACAAGAGTGTTTTTACCTACTGCTTCATCATTTACTATATCTCTCATGTTGTTCAGATTCAGCACCATGGTGCAAATGGCTCCCATCATCACGCTCAGAATTATAACTGGCCAAATTACATAATCTGCCAATATCTGGGTGGAAGCTTGCATTGTAAAGCTTCCAAACACGCCAACGAAACCAAAAAATATGAATACAAACAAATCACCTAAGGCATGGTATCCATATGCTTTTTTTCCAACCGTATATTTAATTGCAGCCGCAATACATAATAGTCCAAGACCTAGAAAAAGAAAGAAATTTAAACTAAAGGAGCCTTTGAATGCATAGAACAAGAGTAAAATACCAGAAATGAAGGCAAGAAGAGAACAAATAACAATCCCTTTTTTCATTTGATTTAAGCTAATGACACCGCTTTGTACAGCCCTTTCTGGACCAACACGGTTTTCGTTATCCGTTCCTTTTTTTGCATCACCGTAGTCGTTAGCCAAATTTGACAGAACCTGGAGTAGGAGAGTGGTTAAAAGAGTAAGCGAAAGTATAACCCAACTGAACTCTCTATCGTACATGTGTCCAACTTTAAGATAGTCAAAAGCTAGTGCATTACCAGCAATGATAACACTGAATGATAAAGGAAGCGTTCGCAACCTCATGGCTCCTAACCAAGCTTTAGATTTTTTCTTATCCATTCGTTTTTCAATTGATCACTGAAAATTGCACATTGCTCATTGTCATTTGTACTTCTCTCCCCAGAGATTTTTGATAGTTTCAGCAATGTCTTTTTCCCTATTTGAACTTCCGGCCTGATAGAATTTAGTTCCTTTCAGTTCGTCAGGAAAGAACTCTTGAGCAACGAAATTGTTCGCGCCATCATGAGAGTATTTATAATCTTCTCCATATCCTAAATCTTTCATCAATTTAGTAGGAGCATTTCTTAAAGGCAATGGAACAGGTAAGTTCCCTGATTCCCTAACTAGAGCCTGGGCCTTATTAATTGCAGCATAAGATCCGTTTCCTTTAGGAGAACTTGCTAAGTAGATGACGCATTGAGCCAAAACTAATCTGCCTTCTGGCCATCCAATTTTGTTTACGGCATCAAATGTAGCGTTCGCCATCATAAGTGCATTGGGGTTTGCCAAACCTATATCTTCAGAAGCAGAAATTATCAATCGCCTCGCTATGAACTTCGCATCTTCTCCCCCTTCTATCATTCGAGCTAACCAGTATATAGCGGCATTAGGGTCACTTCCTCTGATTGATTTAATGAAGGCAGAAATGATATCATAATGTTGTTCACCATCCTTATCATACATGGCAATATTCTGCTGCAAGACGGACGTGACTTTCTCATTGGTAACTTCAATAGGGTCTCCTTCTAATTGGGAAACGACCATTTCAAGACCATTCAATAATTTTCTAGCATCACCACCTGAAATTTTCAATAAGGCCTCAGTTTCTTTCAGATCAACATTTGATTTTTTTAACTCAATATCAGTTTCCAAAGCTCTTTCCATTAAGCCGGTTAGCTCGTCTTTAGAATGATGTTTCAAAGTATAAACTTGACATCTTGAAAGTAATGCAGAGATTACTTCAAAAGATGGATTTTCAGTAGTAGCACCAATTAAAGTGATAATTCCCTTTTCAACTGCTCCTAGCAAGGAATCTTGCTGTGATTTTGAGAATCTATGAATCTCATCAATGAATAGGATAGCGTTCTTGTTTCCAAAAAGACCTTGGTTATTCACCTTTGCAATGATCTCCCTGATGTCTTTTACTCCTGAATTGATTGCGCTTAAAGCATGGAACGGTCTATCAACTGTATTAGCAATAATTTGTGCTAAGGTGGTTTTTCCTACTCCAGGAGGTCCCCAGAATATCATTGATGGAATGTTGCCAGAAGAAATTGCTTTTCGCAATCCAGAATTCTCACCTAAGATATGCTGTTGTCCAACATAATCCTGAATGGTATTGGGACGCATTCTTTCGGCTAAAGGAATCACATTCATAAGCCTTAAGTTAGGAATTATTTAGATGAAGGACGCTTGTGCTTCCATCTTTTGTGAGACCACAACCAGGAAGCAGGAGAAGCAGAAATTAGTTCTTCAAGAGTTTTACTGTAAGCATCAGTAATGAAGCCGTCTTCAGTGTCAACGGGGTTCTCAGATATTGTTTTGAATTCAACTTCGTAGTAACCCCTTTTCAATCTTTTTGAATGTCCGAAAACTACCGTATAATCAAATTTCTTTGCTAATTTCTCAGGCCCAGTATTCCAACCTGTCTCTTGATTTAAGAAAGTGTTCCAATGTGCGTGCTCAATATTTGATGGTGATTGATCGTTTACGATAACAACCATTCTTTTTTCATTAGTTTCTTCTTTAAAGAACGGGATCAGTTGTTTTGTCTCAATCAATCTCATTCCGTTTCTAGATCTTGATTTGTATAAAATCTTATCGTAGAAAGAATTCTTAAGAGGCTGATAAACTGAATGAGTTGTATGTGAAACTTGATTTGGAAGTCTCAATGAGTAATATTCCCAGTTATTCAAGTGTCCGCAAACAACTATGACATTTTTATTTCGGTTGTATAAATCTTCAACAAGTTCTCGATTCTTTACTGATGTTCTTTTGTTCAATGATTTTTCACTAATACTGACAGACTTAATACTCTCGAAAATGAAATCAACAAATCTTTTATAAAATTCCTTCTCAATTTTAGTGATTTCGGCCTCAGATTTGCTGGGGAAAGCATTGGTTAGGTTTGAATGAACCACTTCTCTTCTGTATCTCACTATATGGTACGTCAAGAACCCTACTATCGAAGAGAAGAAGTAAAGGACCCCTAACGGAAAGTAGGATAGAGGTTTAAGGATTATATAGAATAATATGCGGTCAGCAATTTTTACCATTCACAGTAAAATATAAGCGTGCAAATTTACATTTATACCTTAATGGAGGGACATTAATTTGTTCTTTTCTTTGAAATATCTCGCTTTTTCGAATTTCGGGGTAATATAAAAGAGGAAAAGATTAATTTTGTAATGGAATGAATAGATGGATTAAATATTTACTTTGTGTCTTGTTTTTAGCAGGAGGTGCCGCGCATGCCTCTAAGATTAAGAAAGGATATGAAGCTTTAGAAATCTTCAATTATTTTGAAGCAAAAAGACTATTTGAAAAGTCTGCTAAAAAACATCCAGTTCCTTCCTATTATGGTTTGAGCATTATTTATTCAAGAACTGACAATCCATTCTCAAATCTTGATTCAGCGCATGCCATGATTTCTAGGAGCTATGCTGCCTTTCCTTTCACTAAATTGAAGTGGAAAGAGAGATATAAAAAAGTTCGAGTTGACAGCTTAGCGATTGTAAGTCAGCGATCAAATATTTCTAATCTATTTTTTGAGAGAGCGACAAAAGTCAATTCTGTTTTTGGATATCAGGATTTTGTTGATCGAAATTCGTGGAGTACCTATGTTGATAGCGCGATTTTCTTGAGGGATGATTTGGCATTTCAACTTGCTCAACAAAAAGGATCAGCAAATGATTACTTAACGTACTTAGAGGCTTATCCTAATTCTGCACATTCATTAAATGCAACAGATTTGTATCATGAGACTAATTATGCTGAGCAAACTCAGAATAACAACTTTGTTGATTATGTGAACTTCGTGAAGAACTACCCAAACAGTCCTCACCTTGGGGAAGCGGAAGATAGAATTTACCAAATAGCCACAAAAACGGGAAGTGAAGAAGCTTACAGAACTTTTATAATTGATTTCCCCGCAAATAGAAACATTGAAACGGCATGGGTCCATCTTTATAATGCACGTTTGAAAGAAAAGTATTCTTCGGAGTCTATAATGGCATTTAGCAACCAATATCCTGATTATCCCTATAAGGTTGATTTGATGAGAGAATACAATATGGCAGATAAGTTGTTCTATCCAATTAAGCAAAATGGTGTTTGGGGCTTTTGTGACAAGGCGGGTAATAGTCTTATTGAGCCCAGATTTGAGGGTGCTGAGTGGTTTAGTGAAGGATTGACAGTGTTCAAAAAAGGAGAGAAATTCGGCTTCATCAATAAACTAGGTCAAATTAAAATAAAACCAATTTTTGATGATGCCTTACCATTTAACGAAGGTCATGCCCTGGTTGAGTTAAATGAACTATGGGGGTTGATTGATAGAAATGGAGAGTATATCATCACGGCTCAATATGAAGATTTAGGTGAGCTGAAGAATGGTTTATGCTATTTCCAAGAAGGTGATAATTTTGGGTACTTTGATGAAAACGGAATTGTAAGACTAAAAGCACAATATTCAGAGGCTTATGATTTTGAGGATGGGCACGCTATTGTAAGCAAGAACGATTATTACGGGGTGATTGATGAGTTCGGAACGACTTCTTTACCATTTAAATTTGAGGACGTTTTTCACTATAGAGACAATTATTATTGTGCATCTTACAAGGATTATTGGGGTGTAATAAGTCTTGATTCCGATACTTTGGCACCTTTCGAGTATGATTTTATAGGTAAACCTTCTGACGGTTTCACGATTGTTGAAATGGATGGCGAATTCAACTTTTTAAATGACACTGGGGCGATAGTCTTTGATGAATGGATTGAAATATACTCTGGCCATAGACAGTTGGCCAGTTTTAAAGGTGGCTATGCTAAAGTTAAATTTGAAAAAGGATTCAATCTGGTGGACTCTTCAGGAGCGAAACTGTTCAAAAAAGAAGTGGATAATGTTGGGGATTTTAGTTCCTTGATTGCTATAAAAAAAGGTGAACTTTGGGGTTATCGAGATGTTACTAATAAACTGATAATAGATTATGAATATGATTATGCCTATTCCTTTAACGGGAAAACAGCGATTGTTTTCAAGAGTCCTTTTTTCGGGCTAATTGATGTAAGAGGTATCTATCACATTGATCCTTATCAAGAAGAATTAAAATTTATTAATGATTCCACAATAATCTCTAAACGAATGGGGAGGTATGGAATGATGAATGATGAAGGAGATACTTTATTGAATTATGTTTATAATAAAATTGAACCAATAAGCGATTCAATCGTAAGCATAGAAGAGGGGAATGACTTGTTTTATTATAATTTGAAAAGCCGTA
Source organism: Arenicella sp. (assembly GCA_047609865.1). Classification (GTDB taxonomy): domain Bacteria; phylum Bacteroidota; class Bacteroidia; order Flavobacteriales_D; family Crocinitomicaceae; genus Paracrocinitomix. Next base: position 3,821 of record JBLFXO010000050.1, on the reverse strand, counting down.
CCTTTATTAGAAAGGAAGATTAGTGGATAATGTTTTAGGGTACATAGAGAAATATAGGTTTGCCATTATTGGCACCGTTATGATTCATGTTGCCTTTTTTTTCTACGCTAATTTCGCAACTGTGACTAAGCCTTATAAGTTGGTGCCACCTGAAGTTGTAATCTCCATTCCCTTAGATGATATAGATTTTGATCCTGAATTGATGGAACAATTGGCGTTAACGAATCCACAAGAATCTGAAGAAGTATTCAATGTTGCCGCTGACGCAAATGATAGCAGAGAGAGGTCTTATGAAGATTATTCCACTCAAGAAATGGAAACCTTTGATATGACTAATGCGAAGGATCTTGAAGCTCAATATATGGCCGAATGGGCAGCAACTCATCCTGACGAAAAGGCGTCTGCAGATATTACAGATAAGAACAATGATAAGAATGACGACCGAAATCCTACAGACAAAAGCATTGATGATAAGGGGTCAAATGCTTTCGCAGGGGCCGTTATGGTTTCTTATGATTTAGAATCGAGAAAGGCACATTCTTTACCTAAACCGGGGTATACATGTAATTCAGCTGGAACAGTGGTGATAGACGTAAAGGTTGATAAATCTGGCTCAGTTAAAACAGCAACTTTTAATTCATCCCTTTCTAGATCAGCAGATGAATGTATGATATCTAGCGCATTAAGATATGCTAAGAAATCAAGATTTAATATGAGTAGCAGTTCAAGCTCTCAAGCAGGAACAATTACCTACAAATTTGTAAGTAAATGAGTTTGAAAGATTTCATTCGAAAAATAATGCCACCCTTTTTATTGAATCTCAACAGGAAAAGGAAAAAAAGTAAGCGTAATTCTGATCTAATCTCTCAAAATAAAAGCGGAAATTCTTTAACTAAAGCTGATCTTCTTGCCAACCTAAAGGAGATTGGAATTTTAAAGGGTGACTCTATTTTAGTTCATTCAAGCTTAAGTAGAATTGGGCATTTAGAAGATGGAGCTCAAACTTTCATTAATGCACTATTAGAGGCCGTTGGTGACAGTGGAAACGTCTTGATGCCTACTTCTCCAAACAATGTGTACCAATTAAATTATATTAGAAATACGCCCGTTTTTGATGTGCTCAATACGCCTTCAAAAACAGGGAAAATTACGGAGGTCTTCAGAACTATGGATGGTTGCTTGAGAAGTCTTCATCCTACAGAACCTGTTTCTGCAATTGGACCAAAAGCAAGATACTTCACTGAAAATCACTTTAATCAAATCACCCCTTATAATGTAAAGAGTCCATTTTTTAAGATATCTGAACAGAAAGGGAAGATTTTATATGTTGGTGTGACCTTGTCAATGGCCGGAACAAACTTACACACATTGGAAGATGCTGTAGAATTCAAATTTCCGGTATATCATCCTGAAGAATTTGATTTTGAAGTTATTGATGAAAAGGGAATACAACATACAGTCAAAACAAAAGTACACAATCCAGAGTGGTCCAAGAAGAGGAAATGTGATGACCTCATTCCAATGTTTGAAAAGGAAGGTGTTTTGAAGCAAGTTAAGATAGGGGAGGCGAATACTTTGGTGGTGGATGCTGAAAAGTTCTTAAGTTCTATGATTAAGAACTATGAAGAGAAGGGTATCACAATGTATACACCAAAAGGGTCTTGAATCTACCTTCTCCTATAATCGAATTAAGTGATGAGCTATTTTTAACTCATGGAATCAAAGTGTTTCTTAAAAGAGACGATTTAATCCATCCAGAAATATCTGGGAACAAATGGAGAAAGCTCAAATACAATATTGAAAAATGCAGAGCCTCTAATCAGGGAGCTCTGCTCACTTTTGGCGGAGCTTATTCGAATCATATTGCTGCGACTGCTGCTCTTTGCTCTGAATTATCAATTGAATCAATCGGAATCATTCGTGGGGATGAACTTAGTGTAAATTCTAATGAAACCCTCAAGAAGGCCACTGAGTATGGAATGAAATTAATTTTCACTTCTCGAGAAGAGTATGCCTTGAAAGAAGAGAAGTATTTTCACGAAGAACTTAGAAGAAGACATGGTCAAATTACGATTGTACCAGAAGGTGGTGCCAATTATTACGGTGTTTTGGGGTGTACAGAAATACTCAAAGAAGTTGAGTATACTCCTGATGTCATATATTGCGCGGCGGGAACAGCCACAACTTCAGCTGGTATTCTACTAAGTTCTGACGCCAAAGTAAAAGCTGTTTCAGCACTTAAGGGAGGTGAGTTCCTGAAGGACAATGTCTTAATGAGATTAAAGGAATTCGGTTTTGAGTCAAATGAATGCAAGGAGACATTAGAGAACTATGAAGTTCTTTGCGACTATCATTTTGGAGGTTATGCCAAACACACGGCTGAGTTGATTGAGTTCATGAATGACTTCAAATTAAAGCATCAAATTGAACTTGATTATGTCTACACCGCAAAAATGATGTTTGCAATGTATGATCAAATTAAAAAGGGAGAATTTAAGAAGGGTCAAACCATCTTAGCAATTCATACAGGAGGTCTTCAAGGGAATAAATCTATTTCTGACCTACTCACTTAGCACATACCACTCCTCTTTGTTAGGAGTGAGATGAAAGATTGGCTCAAACTTATCTTCATGAAAGAAAGTTGAAAACATCAACATGTAAGATTTATGCTTCTTTTGAACATCAAATATGTTGCTGCCATTAACTTCTTTGAAAATATAATAGAGAAGCTCGGAACAATACATTTTGTCCGGCGTAAATAGGCTGAAGGCATGATCAAATGGCAATCCATCATCTAAATGTCTGTAAGCACTTTTTGCTACTTTGGCTCCTGCCGAATCTGTGAAGATTGGTCTGCAAATGAATAACATTGAATCTGCTGCATGTGCAACAAAGTCATCCAGGTCAATTAATTGTATACCGTCAGTACTGTCATCAGTGGCAGATCCACCGATAGTATGAATGACTTTCCATTCACCATCTTCGTTAACAACGATTCCACAATGAGAATAAGATTCTTTCGTGTTATTCATTAAATGAAATGAAAGAGGACCATTTCCTTTTCTAAGAATGATATCACCTGGCCTTAGTTGACCATAAGTATCTTCTGGAAGAGTAGGGGGAACGTGAACATACTTCGTAGTTTCAGGAGATTCACTTGCTACTTCATTACAAGACGTTGTGATAAATAGTAATGATATGGCCGACAATAATAAAAATATCTTCATGAATTAATAGAATAAAAAAAAACCGTATTGGCTTAGCCAATACGGTTTTTAAAATAATGTTTTATAGATTACTCAGAATCGTCTCCACCTAAATCTAATCCCATATCTTTTTGGTAGTTAGATACTTTCCATGATCCATCAACTTGTTTTAAATCATATTTGAAAGTCATGTCCATTCCTGTTCTTGTTTCTTCACAAGTACAAGTTGAAGCTTCACCTTCAGTTTCACATGATACTGATTTGATGTCAGTGTCATAAGAATCACATCCAGCATCAATTGATCCTTGAACAGTTTCTTTTGCATTGTCTACAGCCATTTCCATAGCTTTTTCACAACTTCCGTCAGCTAAAGCTTGAGCGAATTGTTTAGTGATATCTTCTGGAGATGATCCCCCACCACAAGCAGTTAACACTAATCCTGCCACTGCTCCTACTAATAAAGTTCTTAATTTCATAACTTGGTTTTATCTTACTTAAATATTAATTACGTGCAAATATATACTCAATTTCGACAAAACAAAATATTTTTCAAATAAAAGTAGTTTTTTTGATTTTGAAGATTGTAAATTTGCGGACCCTGAAGAAATTCAAGGT
>JBLFXO010000049.1:0-16061 GCA_047609865.1 Arenicella sp. | reverse complement strand
CTCCAGCAGCAAGTTATATCAACGGAATAAACATTCCTGTTGACGGAGGAAGAACGAAAAGTCTTTAATTATTTAACCTTGAAGAGTAGGCAGTATTGTGTATTCTCTTTCTGATTCCGTACTGATAAATTCTATTGTTCACTTTAGGGTGAACACGATTACTCAGGAATATATATACCAAATCTTCATCTGGGTCTACCCAAAAACAGGTCCCAGTGAAGCCAGTATGACCATATGTTAATATAGATGATGAATCAGCCATACCATAGCCAGTTGTTGTGATTGTTCTCTTATTAAAGCCTAAGCCTCTACTAGAAGTTGGCTGTGCCGAGGTGAACTTTTCAACCGTTTCAGATTTAAGATATCGTTCGTTATGATAGTACCCTTTGTTAAGTAACATTTGACAAAGCTTCGCTAAATCATTTGTAGTTGAGAACATGCCGGCGTTTCCTCCAACGCCTCCCATTAAGGCGGCATTCGGATCATGAACATGGCCTTGTAATAATTGTTTCCTCCACCAGGTTTCATCCTCAGTCGGCACGATACCATTGACATTGTATTTGTTTCGTGGTTTGTAAAGCGATCTTTCCATTCCGAGAGGTATGTAATATGAATTATAAAGATACTCTACGAACAAATCTTTTTCTGCAAGTTCCTTTTTAGACTGGTTAAATCCATAATTTATAGGATTCTTTTGAATGATGCCCTTGAACATCATGTAAAGCGTGTTCATATTAACATCACTGTACTTATATGGCTTCGCATTATTCAACCAAATTTGATTTAGTTTAAGCCACATTGAATCTCCATATTCTTTTTCTAAGTAGAAATTTTCTGCTACTTCTATATTGAAAGACGAATCTGGTAAATCACAGAAATACTTGTCTAATCTCCCTACATTTTCAGAAGTGTATTGCATATACTTAATAATTGGAAATCCAGCCGGCATTCCGGATTTATGAATGAACAACTCCTCAAAAGTGATGTTTCGAATAGTACTTGGAAAAGGCAAATAATCTTTCAAAGAATCTGGCAAAAACTTACCAAGAGAATCCTGCAAATTATAGGCTCCCATTTCGTAGAGTTTCATTCCTACCATAGTTGTTGCTACTACTTTTGTTAGAGAAGCTAAATCATAAATAGATTCATCTGTCACTACCTTTTGTCTTTTGTAAGAGTGATGGCCAAACTGACGATCATATATAATGCATCCATTCTTTGCTATCAACACCTGACAACCTGGGAAGGCTCTGCCGCTCATTGCGTTGTTTACAGCCCAATTGATTTGAGAAAGTGTATCATGATCGTATCCTACAAATTCTGAGACACACCTAGCTAATCTGTTAGCTGAAAAACGCTCACCTTCAACACTATTACCTTTACTCTTAAATGATCCGTTGATATCAATTCTGGAGGTAAGTTGTTGTGCGAAAATTTGACCATTGAAATTTTCATATAGAGGAACGAACATCAAATTTGCCGTCTCTTTCAAACTTTCATATTGCGCTGGGTTGGAGAAACATACTAGTTTTTTGTCTTTTACTTTTAACCCAGCTAAGTATTCTAAACTTTCTTTGGTTGCTGAATTAGGCAACAATATCACAGCGACTTGTGATGAAGATATCGCTTTCAATTTTTTAAGCGTAAGAGAACTTTGTTGAACACTCAATTTATTCTCTTTCCTCACCTTTTGATTGATGCTCAATTTTTGTTCAGAGTAAATGGTAAACTTTGATGTCAAAGGAATCAGGCTACTTTGATCTTTCAATAGGCTCACACTATTGTGAGCTAAGTTCAGCTTTGTATATGTTATTTCAGCTTCTAAATGTTGCCTTTTGTTTTGTTTAGAAATAATGCTCTTATGATCTAAGATTCTCTTCGTACTCTCTTTAAAGTTCTCATCTACTTTTGAAGGATCCCATGAACTGAAATTATCTTTTTTCTTAATAGATTTGAACACATAATCTGCTCCCCCACTGATTTGAGCATTTATGTTCGACTCTTTAGTTGAGACCACAAACAAACCTTCATAATCACTCATCTTTCTGTAATTATTCAAATTGACAGAATCAAATTGAGTTAGTGTTAAGTTGGTTGATTGATTTGAATTTTTGAGGAAGTTTAGAAATCCATCCATCTCTTTCACGGCATTCTGATCATTGTACGTTTTGGGAATGATATTTACTCCTAGTTTATTCTGCACCGAATCCATCCATAGTAAATTCTCTTTATTAATGTCTATTTGATTTGAAAAGTCAAGTAAACCGAATTGTCCTTTAGAAAAGACTTTTAACATACTGAATTCTCTGTTCTCAGGAGCCATATCCCAATATTCATTCTCATCTAGTTCAAGAATTTCAAAGACATTGGTGTAAAATATAGGCTGAATGATTTCAAAAGTACCACAAGCATTTTTTAGAAATGAAATGGAGTCAGGATGCCAATTGTCAAATTTCAATGCTCCTGGTTGATTTTCAACTACCCAGCTGGTCAAACTATCCAAGTTTAGTTGATAAGATGACGGAACTTCAAAAATCAGATGCTGATAATATTGTTCTTTCTCAGAGAGACTTCCAAATATTGAATCTGTCCACTGATTGGGTGCCTCAACAACGGTCTCAACAATTTCATCTACCTGATCACCTTTGCATGATTGCAAGATCAGTAGAGTGAAAATAAAAAAGAAGGTTAAAAATCTAGAAAGCATTCATTTACATCTTAGATGCCAAATGTAATTAATTACCTTAGAATAGTAATATGTCCTGTGTATTCGTGGATGTTTTCTTCTCTATCCACCACTTTAGCTTTGTAGATCACAACTCCGTCAGGAATTAAGAAGTTCTTATAATTACCATCCCATTTGAAGTACTGATCGGTAGTTTGATAAATCAGGTCGCCCCAACGATTGAATATTTGGAATTCAAAGTCAATGGCCCCAATCACAGATATACCATAAGTTGTATTTCGTCTATTACCATCTGGTGTAAATGCATTTGGCGCATAGAAGTAAAACTCAGGTCTTATATAGATCGGTTTCGTCACCGTATCCGTACATCCAATTTCATTGTAGGCTATCAAAGTAACGTTATACCATCCGTGTGGATTGTAAGTTGTGTTTGGTGAATTGTCTGTAGAATAATCTCCATTTCCAAAATCCCAATCCCAAGTTACGCCACCTGTTGATGTGTTTTGGAAAGATACTAATAGATTCTCCATTGGATCTGTTGATAGAACTTGGAAGTCAGCATTTGGCCTTACCACTTCAACAGTAGTTGTGCCTTGAACATCATAAGTATGACAAGCATCCTCAACAGAAACTGTATATTGAGTAGTATTATTAGGTGATACTGTTACTTCAGGTGTCGTTTCTCCAGAATGTGACCAGTAGTATGTATAATCTCCTAATCCTTCAGAAGCTTCTACCCAAATTTCGGCAGAATCGCCTGGGCAAATTAATTGGTCAGGTGACATTACAATTTGTAATACAGAAGCCTCAACAGTATATAGGATGTCTTGTGATATTTCAACACCACAGCCGTCTGAAATAGTAATAGTATAAGTTGTTGTGACCATTGGTGACACATCAATTGACGTTCCTGTGCCAATCGTTACACCACCAGCGCTCCAAGTGTAAATGTATCCACCTTCACCACCCGTAGCTTCTGCATTCAGAGTTCCAGGAGTGTTAGGACAAAGTACTGTCACATCTGGTGAAGTCACCATAATTAAGGGGGGATATACTGGTACAGTAACTGTACCTGAAACTGTAATTGGAACACCTAAGCATGCATCATTCACAGTCACATCATAAACGGTAGTGACGATAGGGTTCACAGTAATATTATCATCCGATCCGCCAATCGCCCAGTTATATGTGTAATCAGGCAGTCCGCCAGTAACAACAACTTTTATTAATGCATCCTCGCCAGGACATTGAACAGTCGCATCATTCACATTGGCCGATATTGGGTCAATGTCCTCAATGGTAAGTGGCAGTGTTATAAACAGTGAGTTTCCACAAGGGTCAGGCTGATCTAATTGGATGAGAACGGTCTCCGTCCCTTCAACCAAAGCATCAGAAAATATATCAAAAGAAAATACAACTTCAGTTTGACCGGCAGCGAAGTTGATTGAATTAGGAATATTGTCATAATCAACACCCTCAGTTGCAGTTCCACCAAGTATTACCGGAATACTTAAAGCATCTGCAGCTGTTGAAGCCGGTCTTGAAATAGTAACTGTTGCGGTTTCACAACCTTCCGCCATAGTAGTATTATCGCCAAATCCATCCAAGGACAAACTAGCATTCATTTCAATTGGCGCAAAACTGGCCAAACTATTAGCCTCTAAGAATATTCCTGAATCGTATGCACCATCACCAGCATCAGCAATTGAGATTACCAAATGATATGTTTCACCACATTGTACCTCGGCAATAGCTTCCATTACTTGCGTGAATCCATCATATTGAATATAAAACTCAGAACCATTATTTGGCGCTGAATTTCCAGTTCCGTTATTCACGTAGTGAGCACAATTTTGGCAGGGACCTGCATTTGCTGGTCCATTATTAATGTTGTCAATTGAAACTACCCCTCCACCTCCTGGAATGGTAGCCATGTTATAAGTCCCTCCAAAGCCAGGCCCTGAAATAAAGAATGCAAACGCATCATTAAATCCGCCATCAACATATTCAGGATATTCTTCTGAACCAAAAACATATCTGAAACTTACCGTATCAGCTTGTGGAATAAAATCAAACTCTAAAATTGCTGCGTTGTAAGTATCAGCTCCGGCAAGAGCTGTTAAAGCTGCATATCCAGGTTCATTATTATCAACACCTGCACTGCTTTCGTCATTTGGACCATGAGGTCCTTGAGCGCCGCCAAGTATTCCACCAGAGTTTAAAACAGTTCCGGTAGTCAAAACAATTCCGCTGTTTAATCCAAGATTTGTACTTGATCCGTTAAAAGAACCAATAGCCTCAGCATGTCCAGTATAGGATACATTAGAAACAGCAACACCGTTCCCAACAAGTACACTTTCAACAAGTTGAGTTGGAGTTTGCGCAGTTGAAGTTGACAATTGAGCATAGGAAAATCCGCCTGAAAAGATGGCCGAACTTACAATTGCTATTTTAACTAATTTCAACATTTGCTTTATAAAGCTTATTTTTGGGGTTTGTAGAATTATTAAAGTTAACTTATTAAAACTAAATAACCTCCTTAAATTAAGAACGTTTGTAGAACAAATAAGTTGTCTTTAGGATAGCAAATAACGAGCCAAGTGGTCGATTCATTTATCTAAATCGATTTTAGGCCGATTAAAATGTATAGATTTCTCGCAATAAATTATGAAAGAAGAGCGTAAATGGAAGCAGTTTTGGCAGAGAAACCGTAAAAAACACAAATTGAGTTTTACGGATGATGCGACCTATGATGAAAAGTGGGGTTTTAATCTTTCTTCTGTCAACTTATGGACTCTTTTGGCGACTTACACCATCTTAATTTTATTCATCTTTTTTATCGTCTTGAAATTTACCCCAATAGGTAATATGTTTTCTAATGGGATTCCTTCTGTTTCGGTGACTCAAGTGAATGACAATTCGAACGCAATTGATTCCCTCACTGACCACACCAGGTCTACACAGCTTTACCTTGATGACCTTAAAAAGATATTACTAGATGAACCTTTTGATGATTCTTCAAGATTAAATCCGGATGACTCAACTTTTTTGAATTACGAAGGGAATTTTGACAAATCAAGAGAAGATTCTCTTTTAAGACTTAAGGTTGAAAACGAAGAAAAGCCAGTTCAAGAAATTAACTATGACTTCTTTTTTGCTCCAGTGAAAGGAGTAATCTCCCAATCTTTCAATCCAAAAAAATCTCATTACGGAATTGATGTTGTGACATCAGAAGCTGAACCAATAAAAAGTTGTTTAGAGGGCACAGTTATCTTTTCATCTTGGACTTCTAATGATGGAGATATCATAATGATTCAACATAACAACGAATACATTTCAGTTTACAAGCATTGTTCTTCACTCCTGAAATCTGTTGGTGAAAAAGTGCAAACCGGTGATCCTATTGCGATTGTAGGCAACTCTGGCAAACACACAACGGGTCCTCATTTACACTTTGAACTTTGGAAAAGAGGGACTGCTTTGAATCCTCAAGAATTTATCAGATTTTCTAAATAGTTTTCAACGTTCATTTTTTGGCACAATTATTCTCATTTCTACTTTATTTCTAAATCGATTAGTTACTTTTGGACTCTTAAATTCAATTGCAATTTTTAATGTGGTTTAAACTCTCACAATTTATTCTAAGAAATCGTCTACTCATTTTGGGTCTGATCGTTGGAATCACGGTGTATTTCGGATATTTTGGGTTGACCAATATTAAAGTTGACAATACTTATGGGACAATGCTCCCTAAAGATTCTCCGGCTAAGAAAGATTATGAGCTTCTCAAGAAATCATTTGGAGGAAGTGAATCACTATTAATTTTCTCAATTCAGTGTGAGAAATTATATGAATTAGAAAATTTTCAAGCGTGGTATGATATCGGAGAAAAGATCTCTGATTTTGATGCGATAGATTCTGTTATATCTGAAGCTCACCTTTATCAAGTAATTAAGGATACAGAAAATAAAAAATTCGCCTTTGACAAGGTTGCCAAGAGAAGGCCGGAAACACAAGCTGAAGTTGACAGTCTTCAACAAATAGTTAGAGGTAATCCATTTTATGATGGGCTCTTATTCAACAAAGAGGAAAACGTTTCTTTGATGATGGCTTTCGTCAACGAAGAGATAATGGCCGACATCAAGAAGGCGAATATCTTATTTGATGTTGAAGATGTTGCATATCAATATGAAGATCAATTAGGAAAAGTTAGAGTTTCAGGAATGCCGCACATCCGTGTTATGGTGGGAGCCAAATTAAAAGGGGAGCTCGGGCTGTTTATAGGATTATCTATTGGAATGACATCCCTACTACTCTTCATCTTCTTTAGATCATTGAAGATTGTACTGATTTGTAATGTGGTAGTATTTGTAGGTGTAATTTGGTCATTAGGGTCAATTGGGGCCTTCAATTTCCAGCTATCGATTTTGATGGTATTGATTCCACCCCTCATTATTGTAATAAGTATACCGAACTGCATTTTCTTAATCAATAAGTTCCATCAAGAAATCATTGAGCACGGAAACAAGGCAAAAGCACTTTCTCGTGTGATTAGAAAAATTGGGAACGCAACCTTCCTAACTAACTTAACTACCGCACTAGGATTCTCAACATTCATATTTACGAACTCTGAACGTTTAGCTGAATTTGGAATCATTGCTTCATTAAACATATTAGTAGTCTTCTTTTTATCGATTACTATTTTGCCAATCATACTGAGTTACTCAGCAATTCCGAAATCAAAGCACTTAAAGCACTTAGAAAAGCAGTGGCTTCATTTGGCAGTTCAAAAATTAGAGTACCTGAGTTTATATAAACGTAAGTGGGTTTATATTGTGACTGCCGTTCTGATTACAGTTGCTGGTATTGGTATCTCAAAAATAGAGGCAACAGGAAATATTACTGGAGATTTACCAGCTGATGATCCTATCACAACAGATCTTAAATTTATTGAAGAAAACTTCGGAGGATCTATTCCGTTTGATATCATTTTGGATACCAAAAAGCCGAACACCTTTCATACAAGGTTTGAAGAAATAGAAGAGATTCAAGATTACGTAGCGACCTATGGTGTATTCTCCAAATCACTTTCAGCCACAGACGGGATCAAATTGCTGTCAATGGCCTATAGCAATAACAATCCCGAGAAGTTTGAAATTCCATCCATTCAAAAAATGGCCAGGATATCAGATTACGTTGCTAATTCATTAGACCAAACTTCAGGATTTTCAGGCATATCTGATTCAGCAAGTAATTTGAGTAGAATATCCATGCAAATTGTTGATACGGGCTCTTATCAGATAAAGGAAATAGTGGAAAGGATGAAACCTGCTCTAGAGGAAATCATAAATCCTGACAAGCCTTATCTGGATGCCGAATATCTAGCTATTTCTAAATTAAGCGGAGCTGAGAAATCAAAAAGTTTACAAGCAGTTTATGACAAAGTCCCTATCATTCAATTTGACATGGAGAGAATGTTTGCTGCAAACAATAGTACTGAGTTAGCTTCTTATGAATCAACACCAGCATTCAATGACACTTTACGAAAAGCAATGGACGAGCATGAATGGGGTGTAATTATAACGGGGACATCAGTTGTTGCCTCAAACGGAACTCAATATTTAGTCTCTAATCTTTTCATCTCTTTAGGATGTGCCATTGTACTAATCGGAATTTTGATGGCTCTCTTGTTTAGATCATGGAGAATGGTTGTGGCATCATTGATCCCTAATTTTATTCCTCTATTATTTACAGCGGGGATTATGGGCTTTGTAGGAATCCCAATCAAACCATCTACCTTATTAGTATTTAGTATTGCCTTTGGTATTTCAGTGGATGATACGATTCACTTCTTAGCTAAATTTAGACAAGAGATGAAGTTACACGAGCATGATTTAAGAAGATGTATTTTGGTTGCCTTAAGAGAAACAGGAATTAGTATGATCTACACTTCAATCGTTCTCTTCTTCGGATTCTTAATGTTCACAGGTTCACAATTTGGCGGAACAAAAGCTTTAGGCTTACTTGTCTCACTCACCTTGTTAATAGCAATGTTTGCTAACCTAATGATTCTTCCAAGCCTCTTATTAGGGATGGAGAGAAAGATTTCAGGCAAAGCATTAGCAGAACCACTTCTTCAATTATATGATGAAGAAGAGGATATAGAATTAGAGCATTTAGAAATTGAGCAAACGCTCGAGAAATATCGCGAAGAAGATTCCAAGAAAAATCCTGGAGAAGAGTAAGCATTTGAACAATTCAGTGCGTCACTTGTTTAGTATGAAGAAAGACGAAAATCCCAAAAAAATGCTCAGTCAGCTTGATACTTATCGCGATTATATAAGCACGAAAATCTCGAATACCCAATTCCCTTCAAATCCCAAAAACTTATACGAACCTGCTGAGTACACCTTGAATTTGGGTGGAAAAAGGATGCGTCCTATACTATCAATGATGGCTTGCGAGCTCTTTTCAGGAGAATTTGAAAAGGCAACAAACGTAGCTTTGGGGGTTGAAATATTTCACAATTTCACTTTAATCCATGATGACATTATGGATGATGCTCCGCTGAGAAGAGGCAATGTAACGGTTCATGAAAAATGGAATACGAACGTTGCTATATTGAGCGGAAATATCTTGTTAATAGAATCTTACAAACGTCTTGCAGAATACAAGGGCGATATCCTTCCTAGCATTTTAGAATTGTACAACCAAACCGCAATTGAAGTTTGTGAAGGACAACAAATGGATATGGATTTTGAAGAATCTGATTCAGTATCGATTGATCAATACGTTAGGATGATTCAATTGAAAACAGCTGTTCTTTTAGGATGTAGTTTAAAGCTAGGAGCAATTGTCGGAGGGGCAAGCGAAACAGATGCTAATGACGTTTACGATTTCGGAACCAACCTTGGTATTGCATTTCAATTACAAGATGACATTCTAGATGTTTATGCTGATCAAAACAAGTTTGGGAAGCAAGTAGGTGGGGACATAATCGCCAATAAGAAAACCTTTTTATTGCTTACCGCATTAGCAGATGCCAATGACACTCAGAGACAACAGTTAGAAAAGTTATTCTTAGAACAAGACCTCGAAAAGAAGGTGAAAGAAGTAAAGGAAATCTATGCCGAACTTCAAATTAGAGAAAAGGCTGAGGCACAAATGGATACCTTTTATAAAACTGCCATGCAGAACCTCAATTCGATATCTGCCACAGATGAAGAAAAGATGCCTTTACGAGCAATCGCCATGTTTTTGATGGACAGAGAGTCGTAATTCTACCATTCAATCAATAGTTAGTACAGTTCATATAAATCACCAAACGAATGAGCCGAAACTCCCGTGTTTAATAGTATGCGGCTTACTTCTACTCTATTCATTTTTATTTGCTTGATATACTCTTGCAATACGGAATGCAAGAAAAACTGTTTGCCGGCTCCAACTCAAAATGGTTCTCATCAATTGGGTTTTTTCATCAATAATAAAGCTTGGGTTCCAAAGGATAAAGGATATCATAAAAGCTTTGAATTACCAAAGCCAACAATTGACGAAAATGGTTTAGTGAAAATATCCGCTACAAGAATTGATGAAGAGAATTATTGTCGCAATTGGTTTTGCATTGAAGTCATGAATCCAGAAATGGAAGAAGGCGTTTTTCAAATTACAAATGAGACTTGCAAAAACACCTATCAAACTTATTACTACGGATCCAATAAAGACTTACCGAGCTTAAACTATAACATTATCCAATCAGAAAAGAATGAAATTGAGTTTAGCCGAATTGATTTAGAAGAAAATATCATGGCTGGATTCTTCAGCTTTACAGCCGTTTCAAATATGAATGACACCATTCGAATCTCTAAGGGAAGGTTTGATCTTAAACTAGAGGAATAGCTTCCCATTTATCCATTCGGGGTCAAGGTCAGCGTTGTATTTCTTATAGAAGTTGATTGCTGGTTCATTCCAATCCAATACTTGCCATTCAAAACGCTTAGCGCCTCTTCGCTTTGCAATCCCTAAGACCTCATCAAATAACAATTTGCCTATGCCTGTTCCTCTTTCAGACTTAGTTACTAAGAGGTCTTCTAAATACAAACAGTTCCCTTTCCACGTAGAATAAGAAGTATAGAAAATCGCGAATCCTTTAATTGTATCACTTTCTGCTACGACACATTCGTAAGTTGGGTTTTCACCAAATCCACTTTCTATTAATTCGTCTAGCGTATTCGTGACCTGCTCCTCTGCGTTTTCATAAACAGCGAGTTCAACAATCAATTCTAAAACGCGAGACATATCTGTCTTCTTCGCGGGGCGGACGACAATTTTATTCATGAAATAAATGTAAGAATAATCTTACTGAGCTAAGTTAAATCTCAGCGAGATTCCTGTTGCAGTGTTTGCAGTAGGATAAGCATTTGATAATACCGGAGTATTTACAACTCTATCAAAGTAATAAGCTACGTTCAAATTTGGCCCGATATTGTAATCAGCTCTGAACTTAACTGAATACATACTTTGACCTGAAGTAGGCTGATTCGTATCTTCTATAATGTTTCTACTCACAGTAATGTTATTTCTGATAGATAAATCGAACCTTAAGTTCAAATCACTTTTAGGACGCTCTCCCATAAACATGAATGGCAATTCTACTTGAGAGAATTTATAACCAGCACCAATCACCCATTCGTTTCCTCTCATCTCAGTGATTTGCATGTTAGGAACGTTCAATGATAATGATCTGTCACGTTTGTATTCAAAGCTTGTAATTAAGCCGTTCTTTCCAATGATCCATGTTGCATCCATCCCTAAGAAAGGAGCAAATTGTTCTGTAATGGTAACACCAGACATCTGGGTTTCAGCTATTAAATTGTTTGACACATCTCTCGCCCCATTAGCAACACCAAACTCATCAAATGCAGCCAGGTTCGTTGAGAAGTTAGTTAGTGAAGTGGTAGATCTATAAGCATGTTTCAATGTAAAGTTTCTTACGTATTTCTTCATGAATGCCATCTTAGATAAACCATCATATCTGATATCCCAATTAGGTAAAGGAATCGCTTTGAAAATATCAAAGAATTTATTTGTTCCCTGTCCAGTGTATGCAGCCATGAATGAACCAATCAATACTTCTTGTTGATTGTTTCCATATCCATCATAGTATCCATCTGTTTCTAATGTTGTTCCCGCATCTTCACCTAATTGTTTAGAAACAATTTTTCGATATGCTCTCATATCATTGAACACATCATCCATATATAATGAATCCAGCTTGGTGAAGGCCGTCTTCCAAGTGATTGTTGTGAAGTTTAATGAACCTGAAGTTTGTTGATTTTGATGTTGCCAGTATCCAACATCACCAGTTAAAGGGTCATTTATTGAATCGCTGTATCTGTAAAAACTATTGTCGTTCTCATTGAACTTTCTATCAATAGTCAATGTGATTTTCAAATCCTTAATTGGCTCTAACTGCATTCTACTATTGATACCTTGTGAATGTGTAATTGAATGTTGTAAGTTCAAGTTAGGGTTAGCCATCAACCATCCAGAACCTGCAGCATAACTAGCATAATCTGAACCACCACCCCATATATTAGTTTGTTGTCCCAATAAGTTTCTATTTTGAGCACCACTTACGAAAGCCATTGAAGGAGCTCCAAACCCGCCAAGATTATTACCCATTCCAAGAACGTTCGTTTCACCGGCGAATCCAGGTAGAAGCATTCCGTCAGTTTCATTATAAGTAAAAGAAACGTTTCTCAAACTCATGATCAATCTACCGGCAACCTTTTCAACTTTCGTAATTTCTCTCTTTACTTTCTTCTCTTTTTCTTTTTTAGCTTGTGCCTTGAAGTATTTTTTGCGCGCCTTCATATATTCTTTCTCTGTCATTTTCTTTCTCTTCAAGAATTCTTCTGAAGGATTTTCAGGCCATCTCTTCTTATCTAGTTCTGCCTGTTTTTTCTTACGTTCAGCTTCTTTTTTAGGATCAGGTTTCTTATTGTTTTTAGCACCATTTCTTCCGCCTCTTCCTTTTTTACCGTCTTGATTAATTCGTTTGAAGTAATCAATCTTATTATAAAGGTTGACAAAGTTTACTTGACCATTTACACCAAAATTTCTTGAGTTCTGAATTGTATGACCATAAAGAGGTTGTGCTAATGGCGCTCTTTGCCAATCATAACTTCCTCTCATTTTCACATTTGCCGATATCCAGTCTGTCAGCGGAATTTTATCGAATGGTAGCTTGTAAGTTAAGTTGTAAGCGTGACCATAATTCAAGTTATACCCACCGACACCAATTGAATCTCCGTTAGTCCAGTTCATAACTTTGGTTACCGGATCAACTGTTCCACCTCTTCTTCCGTTGAATGCACTTTTGAATGCGTTCACGAAAGCTGCGTAATTTTGTGTCAGCTCAGGGTCTGTTGCCTTTCTGTCTACAATTCCTTCAAGCTCTGATATAATTGATGAATTAGTTGCAGAGAACGTAAATTTCAATTGCTTCGTGAAATCATATTTCAAATCATAATTTCTTCTCCAAGTAAAGTTTTTCAGAACAGTCGGTGCAAATTCAGGCGCTAAAGAATCTGCAATACTTCTGTTTTGACGTTGGTTGTATAAACGCACCAAGTCGTTATTAAAGCTCAGTGATTTTGGTCCGATATTAAAATTGACATCCTTAATAATTTTAAACCATTTTGACTTCTTAAATGCTTTCACATTTTTAAATGGTTCGATAACCAAAGGCTTATTAGAATACGCATAGCTCAATCCACCTCTCCAAGTTTTAGTTTGATCGTACTCTGTGTTTAAATCTCTTCTGTAAAGTTCGTTGTAAGAATACGTTCCAGTCCAGTTTTCAACATCCCAGAAGTTCACTTTTTTACCTGAGGGTCTTTCTCTTCGAACGTTCGTGAAGTTGTAAGATTTTCTAATGGTGATATCTCGTGAAATACGGGTTCTCTCCTTTTGAATGTCTTGGGGCAGCTCTTTCAGCCGGACATCAGGAGTCAGAAGATCAAACTCTGGATCAATTGCTGCCGCAGAATAACCAAAGTAGAAAGGTAATTGGATGTTTAATTTTCTTCCAAAGAACTGACCTAGCTCAACGTTAGAAGAGAAGTCAAATGATTTTTGAGTATCTCTTTGTCTTTCACTTACTTTCTTTTCAATTGAACCCCAATTTGGTGTAGAATAGTTTCCTGCAAAATTCACTGAGGCGAAATCTGCTAATTGAACTTTTACTCTTGCAGTAGAAGCCCATCCACCTTGCTGGTCAAAGTCAGTTAATCTTAATTCGTTTACCCAAACCTCAGCGCATTTGTCTAATCCATCTTCGGCATATTGCCATGGGTGGTCATTGTCTTTGTCAGGATTTCTTACCCCGATCATAATCGTCTTCATTCCTTGAAGATTCGGATTACCTTTTACCTTAATTTGAGCGGTAACTAGGTTATTATTGACGTCATAAAACTGAACTGTATCAATATATTCTAAGCCTGCCGAATTGCTAATACTATCTCTTCTTAACTTCAGATCTGTCAATCTCTTGAATACAATCTCCATGTTATTTGCTTCAGGCCAAATTAAATCGGCATTTGCATCAGAACCAGGAGTAGTTCCCCATTCAGTTAATTTCATTGGGATTTCATACTCGTAATAGTTGTTGTCAAAATCAGTTCCTAATCTTACGAAGGTCGTTAATTGATCATCCTGTAAATCAGTTTCAGCCCATCCGTCTCTTTTTTGTTGCTCAGCATGGATAAACATTTTCATTTTCTTGTAAGAACGAACATCAAAAGTCACGTTTTTATAAGCTGCTCTTGCTTCACCATCCTTCAATCCACAAACCTCTAGAGATAATGCTTGCTCATTTAATTGTCTCAAGTTTATTGACCCTTGATCTTGTTCACGGATAATCCCTGGAGGAGTCCAATATCCAACCGGATCTTTTGACTCATTCTCTTCAAGGTTTACTGCAGCAATGTTGAATTCAGTAGAATTAGGATCATCTTGTATATTTTCTCCCGGTTGATTAATGTCATTCAAGTACTTTCTCCATTCTCCTCTAATCAACTCTAATTTCGCGAATCTTAATACAACAGGATGATCAAAGTTATTCATGTACATTCTGATAAATCTGATTGATCTGAAATCAGAGATTCCATTAATTTTATCTTCAAATTCTTCAATCGGAATCTTGAATTGATACCAAGTTTCCGTTGCAGTTGAATCACAGTAGTCAACCACTTGAGAATTTGTAATAAAGTTATTACCAACAACCATATCTTGCGGTTCTAGGCTCACGTGATACTGGAAATAGCTTTCTGATTCACTTAAGTTATTATCTTGATTCAAATCTTCAATATCTGGTACTGTTGTAGATTGAATTGTATATCCAGCTCCTCCTGTAATGACATCTGACATTTCTGAAGTAGGAGAATTCCCCTCTAAACCATTGAAGTTTTTATATCTACGAACAATATCATTAGAATCTATATCATGTTGTGTATCCAAATAGTATTGGTAATTATCAGAAGATGGATCTAGTAAAAGAACATCTTTCGCAGCTTGATCTAAACCTGAAGCATTGACCCAACTCACGAAAGAACTAAACCAATTAACTTCAGTTGAATCCCCCATTCCATCTAATCCAACATCTTGAAATTGTCTTGAATTTCCATTATTATCAAAAGCGTTTACAATAACCTGCTGGTTGTAAACAACAGCCCAATCAGTAGTATCGTAATCATTAGCATCAAAAGTTGAACTCGCTGGCAATCCATTCTCAAAACTCTTTCTTGAATCAGGTAAGATATCTTCAGAGATGTTACCTAAGTTGAAGAATAAATCTCCACCGCCCATGTTGATTGCTTGGTTTTGAGTTGCATCATTATTGAAAGGATCTAGCAACCAGAACTGAATGAATTGGATGTTAGCTGTTTCAAAGTTCGTAGTAGTTAGTGATCTCATCACTCCACCCCAGCGATCTTCAGGATTATTAAACTTGCCATTCGGATCAATGAATGCACCTGTAGTATCGTAATTATAAGGTCCTCTTTCTTCAGGGTAATAAGCCATATCTAAAACTGGAATATTGTTTAATGTTCCAACCGGAGGCTGCTGTTGTGGGAAAAGAGCGGTTTGACTCAATAAGTGCCATCTTGAATCACAAGTTACTTCTGTATTATTTTGAAGATGGTCAGGTGTTACCGTTGAGTTTTGATAGAAAGTTGTTGGATCTACTACATACCAAGAAAGTTTTGATCTATTTGTTCCGGCAGCCAAGCCATTTTTAATTGAAGCCTCTGGGAAAACTGTCGGCTGTCCTTGTGGTACCGAAGCCAATTTCCATGTTCCAAAGTTCTTAATG
>JBLFXO010000048.1:0-16141 GCA_047609865.1 Arenicella sp. | reverse complement strand
ATAAAAAAGAATATACTTAGTCCGAAAAGAAGAGAGCATCCAATTGAAAAGTAGGCCCAAAAGTTTACGTTTTCTGTGAATATTAAACTACTCGTCCAATGTCCAAACCCTTGACGAGAGATCGTTAAATGGTCAATTGTTTCAGCATTCACGTAGCTTAGATTAAATAGAGCATCTTCATGATCAGGATCTAATTGTAATGCAGCTTCATAAGCCCAAATAGCTAATCCTAAATCACCTGATTTGTATTGTGCGTTGCCATAATTATAATACACATCAGCCGATAATTTGTCCTCAGCAATGAGGTTCTCATAAATTTCAATAGCCAACTTGTAATTCTTGGCTTCATATGCTTCGTTTGCTTCAGAATATGATCCGCTTCCTTCAGCTGAAATAGCTGTCCATCCAACCAATAACAAGAGATATGTCATGAAATATTTCATCATAATACCTTATTCAATTGATTAATTAATGAAGATGTATCGCCAGCCAGCTTATCTAAGTTTTCATTAGAAATTGGAGCGTACTGTGCCATTTCTATGCTGTCCCAAATTCGGGCTAATTCAGTTCTCAATTCTTCAGAGACACCTTTTTCGGTCAATCTTTCACTCACTCCCACCTTGGATAATTGAGATCTTCCTATTCCAAGATTTGTCATCAAGTATTCATCTAAGCTCGATTTGAGTTGACGAATATCTGTGGCCTCTGATTTTTGAATATTCTTTACATCCTTAGCGACAGATTTCTTGACACTTTTTTGCTCAATCGCTACTTTTTCATCTACCGTTAAATTTGATTTCTTTCTTCTCATGAAGAAGTAAATTGAAGCAAACAATAATGGAATTAAAACAAGAATCCAGAACAATATCCCACCAAATAATCCCATCATTGAGAATAAGGAAGCATTTTTATGAATGTGTCTAATGTCATTCTCAATAGGTGTTACAGGGTCTCCTGGATTGTAAATATCGCCACCTTGGCCTTCTGTCACCGTAATTTCAAAACTCTCGGTTGCTACTGATTTGAATGTTTTGGAATGCCAATCGTAGTATCCAAAAGAATAAGGTAGAATGTTGAATTTTCCTTCTTTGGTTGGAGTCAATATGTAAATAAATTCTACAGAACCTGTAATCCCATCCTTGGTTAGGCTGAAATTCTCAATTGGCTCATCTTCATTGACATTAAAACTTTCAGGGAATAAAAAATCAGGAAGTCTGAAGCTATTGAAGTTACCTGTTCCAGATATCTTAAGATGTAACTCGATAGCGTGCTTAGCAGGAACCGTTGTTTTACTTATTTCATGTGTTAATTCAAATTTCCCAGCCATTCCGTAATAATTTTCAGGAGCATTATTAGGAACATCTTTTACTTTAACCTGAAGGGCATTCGAATATCCTTCCATGTAAATCGCATTGAAACCTTCATAACGTTCTACTGCTCGGCCGAAATAAGATTCAACAGTTAGATCTCCCGAAGCTGAAGGTATTAAGACCTCTTGACGCAGATGGATTTTGTAGTATTGTTTTCCTTTTATAGTCTCAACCGTTAGAGGAAAAGAGAAGTCTGCTGCAGTTTCTTGAAATAAATTTTGACGGTAAACACCTCCCGCATTTCCTGAGGTAATCGTAGTGATGTCTTGAGGACGCATATCCGTGAACATGTAAAAGTCAACAATGAACGGCTCACCAACAACCACAGATTTTGTTTTCGTTTCAATATTGAAATAGTAAGGAGCTTTCCCTTGAGCGGCGGCATGAACATCTTCAGCATTCAATACCTCAATACTGATTTCTTCTATGGCTTCGGTTTCAATTCTATCGCACTTTGCCTTGGCTTTTCCAATCTTAAACTTACCATTCTTCTTGCCACGTAGCGTATAAGTCAAACTAGTTGTGCATTCTTCTGAGGAATGTCCATTGATGAAATTGCTCGTGTGGGAGTCAAATGTTTGTGCTGATAAAACTTCAAATTCAGACAAGTCTGGGGCAATGATTTCACAATCACAATCCGTAGAAATCTGATATTGGAATACATCATTTGATGTCACAGTAGTAGCATCAACGGCCGCATTTACCCATTCTTTTTGTGACCAACTAATGCCGGCTACAAACGATAGTAATATGTGTAATAATTGCTTCAAACTACCAATCTTTCTTTCTAGGTGCTCCGTAACCTACGCGTTCACCATCTGACAATCTCTTTTGTAAATTCTTTTCTCTCTTGTAATAATTATCTAGAATCTGCTTAATTTCTTCTTTGCTCATTTTATTGGTGAACTGTTGGTCATTACCTTCTTGATCACCATTTTTTTCATCTTGTTCACCCTCGTTTGCTGGGTTCTGATCTTCTTGTTTGTCATTTGGGTCATTTTGAGAATCATTGGTGTTTTCATCATTGTTATCCCCGTTATTTTCTTGAGGGTCACCACCGTTATCATCATCTGAAGGATTTCCGTTATTGCTTCCTTCGCCATCACCTTCTTGCTTTTCTTGGTCTTCCTGATCTCTCTTCATTTCTAGAGCATAGGCCAAATTGTATCTCAATTCTTCATCTGAGGAATTCAATCTTAATCCAGCTTTGTAAGCCTCAATAGCATCATCCAGGTTTTGAGCCATCATGTGCGCATTACCTAAATTGTGAAACACCTTCGATTTATCTAAAGAAGTAGGACCGAGGTTGGAAATATTGCCATATGCTTCAATCGCTCCTTCAAAATCCTCCATACGATACTTTGTATTTGCCAAATTATAATTGGCCTTAAAGTCTGATGGAGAATAGCTAACTGCGTTCCCGAAATATTTCAAAGCATCTTCATATTCACCTTCGTTAAAGGCCATGTTTCCGTAATACATATTCTTCTTTGTCAAATCTTGAGCAAAAGAAATCCCGCTAATAACCAGGGCAAGTAAAAGTACATTAAGCTTCATATTCTTGAAGTTTATGAATAACACCTGAGCGCTTTTCAGTGAATAAAAATTCTGATAATATCATGATTAATCCCAGACCTAAAAACCAATGGTACTGATCATCATAGTCAGTGTAAAGTTTCGTTTCCATTTCTGTTTTTTCAATTGTTTTAATCTGTTCGAGCATTCCTTCCATATTCACGAAATTTCCTTCAGCTCTTGTGTAAGAACCTCCACCTGCTTGGGCTACGGATAGCAACATAGCTTCATTGATCTTGGTATAAACAGTTTGACCGTTGGCGTCTTTTTTAAGTCCCACAATCTTTCCATCTTTCACTTCTGGGATTGTTGTCTCATTGTCAGACCCCATTCCTACTGTGTTTACAATGATGTTATTCTCATAGGCAGCCTTCGCCATTTCTTCTGCTCCACCTTCATGACTTTCTCCATCTGACATTATGATGATGGCCTTGTTTACGCCATTTTCCATATCAAATGATTGAATACTCTTGTCAATTGCTAAAGCGATATCCGTTCCTTGATTGGTCATCATTTCAGGTCGAATAGACTGCATAAACATCCTTAACGCTCTGTAATCTCCCGACATAGGGATGTATAAATGGGCGTCACCTGCAAAAACAATTATCCCAACCTTATCACCTTTTAATGAACTTAATAAACGATCAATTGACATTTTCGCAATTGCAAGTCTGTCTCTTGTTGGGTCTAAATCTAGAGCTCTCATTGAGTTAGAGATGTCCAAAGCTATCATAATCTCTATCCCTTCAGCAACGGCCTGGCTATTCCCTTTTCCGTATTGTGGATTAGCCAAAGCAAATATTAGAAAGGCTAAGGCATTTCGGTAAAAGAAGAATTTAAAAAAGGATTTAACTGTTGAAACCGGCGCCGTCAAATATCCAAGAAGCTTTTCTTGAGCTAATAATCGGAGTGATTTATTCTTCCATTTCCAAATAACAAAGTATCCTAAAACTATTAGTGGAATAAGACAAAGACCCCAAAGCATTTCTTCATTTTCGTATCTAAAATTCTCAACATCTTGAAGGTAGAAATAAAGAGATATAGAAACAGCCCAAAAGATGACCTCCCATGCTATTACTGCAATAGCCAATTCTTTAATGTGATATTTATGTGAATCTCTAGACACTATGGTATGCTCTTTAAAAATGTGTTTTGAATAACCTTAAATCCAATGAAACAAAAGATTCCCACCAAAAGAAATCCATAATATTTTTCAGGTGGAGAAATTTTGAAATCAAGTACTTTAACTTTGGATTTCTCAAGCTTATCTATTTCGCCATAAATGTTTTGAAGTTCTGTTTTGCTTTGAGCTCTAAAGTATTTTCCACCAGTCATGTTCGCGATATCTGTCAATAACTCTTCATCAAGTTCCGTAGGAATATTGCTGCTAAATCCTCCCATAATATTTATTGGAGCACCGCCTTCTTTACCCATTCCTATAGTGTAAACGGTGACGCCCATTTCCTTTGCTATTTGTGCAGCGTCAATTGGCATTATATCGCCTGAGTTATTCATGCCGTCTGTCATCAGAATGATTACTTTACTTTTTGCATCACTTTCAATTAGTCTGTTTACTGCCGTAATCAAGCCTAAGCCAATAGCGGTTCCACCAGTAACCATTCCTGTTTGAACCTTCTCTAGTTGAGAAAGAAGAACTTCATGCCCAGTAGTTAGAGGTGATTGCGTGTAAGCTTCTCCTTCATAAAGAACCAATCCAATTCTATCCGTAGGTCTTTCTTTTATGAAATCTGCGGCAACTGTTTTGGCAGCTTCTAATCTGCTTGGCTTGATGTCTTGAGCGAGCATTGACCCCGAAACATCCATTGATATTACAATGTCAATTCCTTCAATGTTCTTTTTCTCAAAGTCAGTGATGTCTTGAGGAGCGTGTGGTCTGGCTAAGGCTAAAATCACATAAGATATTCCTACTAAAAAGATGACCATATTCAAATGTCTGAATAGCTGAATCCAACTGAATTTGTCTTTTCCGAAATTCCTAGTGGATGGTAAGTTGATCTTTTTGAAGCCACCTTTCTCAGTGTACCAATACCAAACGATAACGCATGGGATTAATAAGAAGAGCCAAAATGCTTCGGAGCGCACGTAATCAAAGCCAAAAGGAGATATGTCATTAAACCAGTTCGTCATCTTGCCCTCCTTTCTCTTCTTGTTCTATTTTTTTAGTTTTCTCTACAAATTCAATTGATTTATAAAGTGAATCTTTTCCGTGTGTAGAGTCCGCCTTCATTTTGGCAAACTTGATCATATCTGCCTGACTTAATAATTCTCTAAGATGCACTTTGTCTTCCTCAGAAATGTCAGCAAATTTTAATTCTAAAATGATCTCACTTGTAGATTGCTCAACAGCATTGATTCCAAATCTCTGTTCTAAATAAAGTCTAACTGTATAGGTTAAATCTGAATAGTATTCTTTTTGTTCAGATGACTGCCAGGCTTGCTCTTGTTCTAATTGTCTTAATGATTTAAGGGCGGTTAAGTGAGCTGGAATTGGCGGAACGTATGGAATCTTCTCTTCTTTTGGTGTTCTGTTCTTCCAAAGTCTATAAATAAAGAAGGCTGCAATAGCGCATCCAATTCCAGCTAGCCATCCCCAATAAGACCTGAACCAATCACCCACTTGTTCACCCAAGGTGTAGTCAACCGAGTAATTCTCTTTTATATCGACAATGCTTTTTGAAGTATCAATCTCAACAGAATTAACTCTGATATAAGTGTTGTTAGTGTAAAAAACAGAATCATTTAATTCGATTGCGATAGGAGCAATTTGATGAAGGCCTGGCTCAAAAGAAGTGATTTGAAATTCTTGTTTCCTTACATAGATATTATTGGTGCTATCTACAATTTCATCAAAATCTACTGTTCTGTCAATGATCTCAATATACTCGGTGAATTCGTCATCAAAACGTGGCCAGCCAACCAATTTGTTTCCTGTTGGATTCGCGTAAGTAAGACTTATCGTCATTGGGATTTGTTCTCCAATCCTGAAGTCTTCGTATCCGAATTCAATTTTAGCTTCTTGAGAATATCCCGAGAAACCAATTAATAGAAACGCTATGTAGATGAAGTGCTTCACTATCTATTCTTAAAAAGATTCATGAGCGGTTTGATATATTCTTCATCCGTAAATATTTCGGCATAATCAGTTTTCGTTCTTCTAAACAGTTGGCGAATTTCTTCTTCTTTTTCTTCAGCGGCTTTTTTATATTTTTTTCTCACTGATTTTGAAGAGGTGTTTACCCATGTTGATTTCCCTGTCTCCAAATCTTTAAATTGTGCTGTTCCGATATTGGGTAAATCAAACTCGGTTTTGTCTTTTACTTTCAAAGCAACGACATCATGTTTTCTTGAGGCAATCTTAAAAGCATCTGAAAAATCATCCGCAACGAAATCTGATAATACAAAAGCAATACTTTTCTTCTTCACCATTTTAGTGAAGTACTTTAAGGCTTCACCAATGTCAGTTCCTACATTCTTTGGCTCGTAATTGATGAGCTCTCTAATAATTCTAAGGATATGCGATTTCCCTTTTTTAGGTGGGATAAACATTTCAATTCCGTCAGAGAACATGATTAATCCAATTCTGTCATTGTTGGATACTGCTGAAAATGCAAGCACCGCGCACAGTTCTGTGATAGTTTCTCTTTTAATTTGATTTCTTGTACCGAACATTTCTGATGCTGAAACATCTACTAAAAGCATGACTGTTAGCTCTCTTTCTTCTTCAAATACTTTTACAAAAGGCTCGTTGAATCTTGCGGTTACGTTCCAGTCAATAGTTCTAATTTCGTCTCCAATTGCATATTCTCTTACTTCAGAAAAAGCCATTCCTCTTCCCTTAAAGGCGGAGTGATACTCACCAGAAAAAATCTGATTTGAAAGACCTTTGGTTTTAATCTCGATCTTACGAACTTTCTTTATGAGCTCTTTAGTATCCATTAATTCAAAATCTTGTAGTCTTTTATTAAGGCAATGATTCCATCAAAATAAATTTTTCCTTTGACTGAAATCCCTTTGTTTAACTCGTCTTCTGGCCATGCCGAATGTCCTTCTAACAGGTAAGGGATAAACAAAGAGTTGTTGACGTCAATACCTCCAACTCCTTCAATGTTTAAGGTTTTCCCGCTTATCTCAATTTCTTCTCCTTTACCAAAAGCTTCCCAATTTTGAAGTACAGATCCTCCATGAGGTGAATGCTGCAGGTGGCCTTCAATCAGAACTGCTTCGCCAACTTCATTTTCTGACCAAGCAGATTCCCCATACAGCATATATGCTTGAGAGTCTGCTAAGTTCCATGCGAAAGCGGCCTGATTACCTGAGTTCACCTTTGACCCTCCATAGAGTGTTCTTGAGGGTTTCTCAAAAGTTGGGTTTTCTAAAATCAATCGATAATAAATTTGAGTAGTATCGTTCCCAAGTTTTCCTTGAGGTGATTCATCTGTAGAATAATACGCTATTGGATATTTTTCTTTTTTGATAGTTCCAGTGACATTATAGAAACCATTTTCAATCATTACATCAGTGGACACATACATTCCATTTACTTTTGGTCCGTCTTTTTCAAGATGGACATTTGATTGGATGTCTAATTTTTGATCAATTCTGTAAAACGGACGTTCGTACATTTCGAACATTTGTGCTTCGGAGCCTAATTTGCCATAACTAGAATATTCAGTCACCCATAATTCACTTTCAGTAAAGTCCACACCACCCCAACTGTAAGGTAGAAATACAGCACTACTGTCACGGTATTTCAAATAGCTACTTCGCTGGTCACTGATCAATGTGGTGTCAAATACAAATCCGTCCTTATTAGTGAAGATGGTTTGCCAAGTAGAATCATCTAACTGAACCAATTCAACTTGGCCGTATTCATTAACATATATTTGCCCAGATTCTGGATTATCTAGATTAAGTAAAGAATCATTGACTGAGTTCAACTCTTCAGCATTGTTGCCTTGAGAATTACATGACGAACTCCCAAAAGCAATAACTAATAGCGATATGTAGAAAAAGCCTTTCATTAAGGTACTTCTACGAAATCCATGATTTTATTCACTAAATCAGCTTGAGTCACATCTTCTGCCTCCGCTTCATAAGTTAAACCAATTCTGTGTCTCAATACGTCAGGGCAAACAGCTCTAACATCTTCTGGGATTACAAATCCTCTTCTATTAATGAAAGCATAAGCTTTAGCAGCTAAAGCCATATTGATGGATGCCCTTGGTGAAGCTCCAAATCCAATGAGGGGTACTAAATCACTCATTCCGTAATCGGCAGGATTTCTCGTAGCAAAAACCAAATCGATAATGTATTGCTCGATTTTTTCATCTAGATATACTTCTTTCACTAATTCTTTTGCCTTCAATATTTCTTCAAGTGAAACTACCGTTTCAGGTTTAGGAAACCCTTCAGGAGAGATGTTGTGTCTAACTATCAATTTCTCTTCTTCTTTCGTTGGGTAATCCAAAAAGACCTTCAACATGAATCTATCTACCTGCGCTTCAGGTAAAGGATAAGTTCCTTCTTGCTCAACTGGATTCTGAGTAGCTAATACTAAGAATGGTTGTGGCAGAGGATATGTTGTTTCACCTAAGGTTACTTGTCGCTCTTGCATGGCTTCAAGCAATGCAGATTGAACTTTTGCAGGAGCACGATTGATCTCATCTGCCAAAATGAAATTGGCGAAAATCGGACCTTTCTTCACAGAGAAATCTTCTTTCTTCTGATTGTAAATCATGGTTCCGACTATATCCGCTGGCAACAAATCTGGAGTGAACTGAATTCTATTGAATTGTCCTCCTATTGTATCTGATAATGTTTTAATTGCTAATGTTTTTGCCAGGCCGGGAACACCTTCTAAGAGAACATGCCCGTTTGCTAGCAAGCCTATCATTAAGCGGTCAATCATGTATTGCTGCCCTATGATGACCTTGCCGATTTCGGCATTCATTTTATCCAAAAATCCACTGCCAGCCATAATTTTAGCATTCAATTCTTCAATGCTCGGTGCGGCTTTATGGGACACGTTTTCGGTAGATAATTCTTCCATTCTTTAGCGCTTTGTTTTGTGCTATCGAAGAGATAGCGTTGGTTTAACTAACAAATTTAGTTTAGTGTACGCCTAATAAATAGAAAGTGCTGTTAAAAAATGTTAAGGTTCTGAAGCCTTGTTTTTCTTAGGGTTTAACATAGAATTGGATGTGCTGATTCATAAGAAATTAACAATTGATTTCTTAGTCATTTAATGACCAATCATACTCTAAATATTCAGTTTTGGAATCAGCTGCCAAATTCAATGAACTGTTGTCATTTATGAACGTGATAATATTACCTTTTGTGAAGTCATTTTTATACCATTCGAATATCTTAGAAACTTTGATGGGGTTGGATGTGAAGTCGTTTTTTGAGGCATCCGCCAGAAAGGATGTGGTGGTTTGGTTTAAATACTTATTGAGAGATTTATTGTTAAAAGCCCTGTTTAATAATTTAGGGCATGATTCTGAAGCGCAATTTATGGCAAAATGAATTCTAGCATCTCCCATTTTTCTGAGGATATCATTTTCAATTTGGCTCAAACTGTACTTTTTTGTTCCAAGTGCGATATTCTTTTTATCCCAAGCTTTATCAATGTCCATGATACTTGAAGTTGGGTAATGGTCGATTATAGTTTTGATTGTGAATGCGTTATAAACATTGATCCAATAGGCCATTTTTTCATTCCTACTCCATTCATTATCGGGTGATTGGCAGCTAACTCAGCTAAGTATTGATCAAAAGATTTGTTCGATTTAAGGCCGAAATAATTAACTTTTCCTTTTGAAGAAACGTATTTCTCTAGTAAATCATTCCATAGTTCATGAGACATTTGAGTATGAATTTCTTCGCTCGGAATAGTTATCATTTTTTCAAATGGTGATTGAACGGCTCCATTTTTTGATCCGTCATTTTTAATGTCATCAATTCCAATTTCAGCTATGTCCTCAACTTCAATAATTGTAGAACCTTCAAAACAATTTTCTTTATTAATGAAACTCGTATCCACTGCATAGTCGCCAATTGAATCAGTTTCTAGGGAATTGTAGGGGATTATTTTTGTAGTGTCACTTATTTGATCATCCAAACTGTCTTCAGTTGGATCTGCTGCGCAGCCAAGAAATACGATAATTGGAATTAACAGACGAAATTTCATAATTGATAGTTTACACTAATAAGGCTATTTGTGAGCATCAGCAGCTTTTCTTACCGACCCATGTTCTAAAAGTAGCGCTTTTGCAGAATCATAATCTAAGCCTGTTTCATTCATTACCATTTTTGTGCCACGATCAACTAATTTATTGTTGCTCAGTTGCATATCAACCATTTTATTGCCTTTCACTTTACCTAAGCCAATCATGATAGAGGTTGAAATCATGTTCAATATCAACTTTTGAGCTGTGCCAGACTTCATTCTAGTACTTCCGGTAACAAATTCAGGTCCTACTAAAGGAGTTATTGGATAAGTAGAACTTGCAGCCAAATCGCTTTCGGGATTGCAAGTGATACATGCTGTTAAAATTCCATTTCTGTTGCATTCTTGAATTGCTCCAATAACATAAGGAGTGCTTCCAGATGCTGCGATTCCAACTAAAGAATCTAAATCAGTGATATTGTGTTCTTTTAAATCTAGCCAACCTTGGTCCGTATTGTCCTCCGCATTTTCAACCGCTTTTCGCATAGCTGAATCTCCTCCAGCAATCAGGCCGACAACGACTCCGTGTTCTACTCCAAAAGTTGGCGGGCATTCAGATGCGTCAACTACGCCCAGTCTGCCGGATGTTCCTGCACCAACATAAAACAGTCTACCTCCCATTTCCATTCTATCTAACGCCTTTTCTACGAAAGCTTCAATTTGAGGAATACACTTTTCTACTGCTCCAGCAACTAAATGATCTTCTCTATTAATGTTAGTCAATAGTTCGTTCACCGTCATATTTTCAAGTCCGTCATATTTAGAAGAACTCTCTGTTATTTTTTTTGAATATGTCATCTATAATTTTTCAGTCATCATTTCTGCCAGATCTTTTCCAACCAGGCTTCCAATTGCTACACCCATTCCGCCTAGCCTTACACCACAAAAGGTATTCTCATCTAGCCTTTTTAATATCGGGTTTTTACTCTCTCCAACTCCCATTGTTCCCGCCCAAGTATGTTCAATATTGATTTCAGCATAGGGGGCAATTTGTTCTCTTATCATTTTCTCAAGAGCAGATGTGATCTTGTCTGTGTTGTCTAAAGAAGTGGTGTTTTCATTTACGAAATCTAAATTTCTGCCTCCTCCAAGTAGGATTCGATTACCGATATTTCTGAAATAGTAATACCCTTCATCAAAATGAAAAATGCCTTTCATTTTGAGATTAGGAATTTCATTCGTTACCAATACCTGGGCCCTGGCTGGCTCAACATCAAACTCAGGGAACAACTTTTTAGAAAATCCATTTGTACAAACCGCGACTTTATTAAAGGTTAACTTTCCGTAATTCGTGCTTGCTTCTTGTTCGTTGAGCTCATTAACTTCTATTCCGTTTATTATTTGAATATCTTGTTCTTGGGCCATTTTGAGCAATGACTTCATCATTTTACCCGTGTTTATTTGACCTTCAGCTGCATGTGAAATTGCTCTTGTGAATCCAGAAAAACCATAAGAATCACAAATGTGACTTGCCTCAGCAAAAACATTTTCCTTTCCAGTAATCTGTTGTAAGTCCTTATTCAAATCATCCAATTCAGTCAAACACCAATCAAACTTTTCCTTTTCGACATTTTGAAATAATTCATGAGATCCCAATGATTTATAACCAATATTTTCTTCTCCTAGAAGCTGGTTTAAATTCAGTAATCCCGCCCATCTTTTTGCCACGGTTGCATAAACTTCATCTTTTGAATGCTTTTTTAAGTCATCTAACAATTCTGAAGGACTACCAATACAAGAAAAACCTGCATTTTTTGTGGATGCTCCTGTTGGTAAAAAACCTCTCTCTAAAACTGTTACCTTTTTGGTGTTATCCCGTTGTTTAAGATAGATAGCGGTGGAAAGGCCCACTATTCCAGATCCGATTATTAGATAGTCGGTATGGTTTATGAAGGTTTCTTTTTCCCAGAAACTTAGATTTTGAAAGTTTATCATAGCTTAAAATTGCCCAAAAGTCAGTTTTTTTTGGGATATTTGCCGTTAGGCACAGACTATAAAATTAAGTTTTGAAGTCGCAGATTCATTGAGTTGCAAGTGTTTTTTGCAAACATTTAAATGTTAAATGAACCTTTTGGGCAATAAGATGTATAATAGAATAATGAGGTTAATAACTCTTCTTATATTAATGACTATCGGTGGTTTTGCGTTTTCGCAAGACCCAGTTGTTTCGTTGAATGTATCAACAAAAGATGATGATAGTGGTAAGAAATTACCTGGCTCAGTAGTTGAAGTCTATAAAGATGGTAAACTATTTATTACCAAGACATCTGCTTCTGATGGCAGAGTTCCTTCAATTGATTTACCTCTTGGAGCTAATTATAAAATTGTAATTAAAAAGCCGGGTTACGTTGCAAAAGTGGCAACATTTGCGGCATTCTATGATCATCCTGAAGATTTACCTTCATTTGTTCCTTTCCCAATTCAAACATCTCTTTTCAAAGAAGTAGAAGGTGTAGACTTTGAATGGCTAGAGAAAACACCAATGATCAAGTTTGAATTAGATCAGTTTGGTCAACAATCGTGGGACAAAGGGTACACTAATGATATGCTTAAGAAGATTGAAGATCTAAAAAAGGAGATGGCAGAGAAAGCAGCTGAAGATGCAAAAAAGAAAGCTGACTTTGATGCATACGTGAAGGCTGGAGACCTAGCAGTTCCGAAAAAAGATTACGAAAAAGCAATAGATAACTACAATAAAGCATTGGAAATATTTGATGAGGCGGATGTTAAAAAGAAAAGAGATGATGCTCAAAAAGCTAAAGATGAGTCTGAAGCCGGAGCAGAATTAGAAAAAAAGTTCCAAGATTTAATGACAGAGGCTAAGGACAAGTATAGCGCTAAGAGTTATCCTGAAGCGTTAGAGTTATATAAAGAAGCATCTGGCTTAAAACCGGCTGAAAAATTACCAAAAGATAGAATTGCAGAGATTGAAAAGTTACTTGCTGATTCAAAAGCGCAAGACGAGAAGTTTAACAAGTTTGTTGCTGATGGTGACAAGGCTGTGGGAACAGAAAGTTATGATGATGCAATTTCAAATTATGAGTCTGCCTTGGGAATTAAAGATGACGCAGGTGTTAAAACGAAATTAGAAGACGCAAAGAAAAAGAAAGCTGAAAAAGAAAATGCGGATGCTGCTGCGAAGGAGTTAGAAGAAAAGTATAATGCTTTAATGACTGCTGCAGATAAAGGTTTTGATGCTAAGACTTATGCTGATGCGAAAACTAAGTATGAAGAAGCCTTGGCCCTTAAACCTGGAGAATCTAGACCGGCCGCTAGAATTTCTGAAATTGATGGAATACTCAAGAAAGACAAAGATGCGGCTGATGCTTTAAAACGTTTAGAAGAGCAGTATGCTAAGTTAATTGATGAATCAGACGCTGCTTTTGCGGATAGTAAATGGCAAGAGTCTATCGATACTTACAACGAAGCATTAAAATTAAAGTCGGGCGAAAAATATCCTAAAGATCAAATCGCTATTGCCGAAAAGAATTTAGCAGATGAGAAGGCAAATGCAGCTAAAGATGAAGCTTATAATAAATTGATGGCTGATGCTAAAGGATTGAAAGATGGTGAAAAGTATGCTGGTGCAATTTCTAAATACAAAGAAGCTTTAGCTGAAAAGCCGGGAGAAGCTGAACCTACCGCTAAGATCAAAGAGATTGAAGCATTGATGGCAGATT
Organism: Arenicella sp.; assembly: GCA_047609865.1. GTDB lineage: Bacteria > Bacteroidota > Bacteroidia > Flavobacteriales_D > Crocinitomicaceae > Paracrocinitomix. Next base: position 2,267 of record JBLFXO010000048.1, on the reverse strand, counting down.
TAGAAGCAGCTGAAGAAAAAGAAGCAGCTTACAAGAAATTCATGGATGACGGTTCAACTGCACAAGGAAGTGATGATTTAACAGGAGCCCTAGAACAGTACAAAAAGGCCTTAGTTACTAAGCCTGGAGATACTCCGGCACAAACTAAGATTGATGAGGTCAATAAACTAATTAAAGATAAAGCAGCTGCAGATGCTTCTGAAAAAGAGTTCAAGGATTTGGTTGCCTTAGCCCAAAAAGATTTTGGATCAAAAGAATATACGGACGCCAAAAAGAATTATCAAAAAGCATTGGATATTAAAGATGACGCGAGTATTAAAGAAAAAATTAATGAGATTGATGGGTTATTAGCTGCAAGTCAAGACGCTGCTGAACAACAACAGAAGTATGATGCTGCTATGAAAGCTGCAGATCAAGCATTTGCAGCTAAGAGTTATGAAGATGCTTTATCAAAATACCAAGATGCTTTGGCTATTAAAGATGAGCCAGATGCTAAAAACGGAATCGACAAATCAAAAGCTAAGATTGCTGAATTGGCAGATGCTGCAGCGACTGAAAAGAAATTCAATGATTTAATTGCTGAAGGTGATGATGCTGCAGGTAATAATAAATGGGATGCAGCAATCAATAAATACAGAGAAGCGATTAAGATGCGTCCAGATCCATCAGTGTCCAAAAAGATTCTTGATATAGAAGCTTTGATAAAAAGTGAGAATGCAAACAATGAGTTACTTGGGAAATACAGAGCTAAAATCAAAGAAGCAGATGAAGCATTTAATGCTGATAGCTGGGAATCTGCCAAAACACTTTATGCGGATGCCATTGATATTAAAGATGATGAGCAATATCCCAAAGATCAATTGTTAGAGATTGATAGAAAAATGAAGGAAGAATCTCAGAACGAAATTGAAAAACAATATCAAAAAATATTGACCGTTGCTCAAACGAAGATGGACGCTGAAGATTACGATAAGGCAATTGAATTGTTCAATAAAGCAAAAGATATGAAGCCTTCTGATCCTCTTCCTCAATCTAAAATTGACGAAATCAATGCGATCAAAGCTGCTAAAGAAGCTGAATTGGCAGACAAAGAAGCTTTTGAGAAGAAATATAAAGATTTAATCACTAAAGCCGATAAAGCATTTGAAGACAAAGATTATGACGCTGCTTTGAATGATTATAGGGCGGCACTTACAATGAAGCCTACAGAATCTCATCCTAAAGATAGAGTTGATGAAATTAAGGTAATTCAAGATCAACTGAATGCCGGAAAAGATTTGGATGAAAAGTATCAAGCTGCTATTGATAAAGCTGATGGCTTATTTAATTCTGATAGTTTTATGGAAGCTAAAACAGCTTACCAAGATGCACTTGACATAAAGGGTAGCGAGCAATATCCTCTTACTCAAATTGCAGAATGTGATGCTAAGTTACAAGAGATATCAGCAGATGAGGTAGAGAAACAATATCAAAAAATTCTGACTGTAGCTCAAAAGAAATTTGATGAATCTAATTACGATAAAGCATTAGAGTATTATAACAGAGCTAAGGATATGAAGCCTTCTGATCCTCTTCCACAAAACAAGATTGACGAGATTAATCAGCTATTGGCGGATTTAACCAGTGATATGGATAATGATGAAAAGTATAAGGCATTAATTCAAAAAGCAGACAATCAGTTTGAGAGTAAGAAATGGAAAGAGGCTTTGGACAATTATATGGCTGCCCTTGATATCTTCTCTGACAAACAATACCCTAAAGATCAAGTAGAGAAGTGTAGAGAAGGATTAAAGAATTCAGGACGAACAGGTAATGAAGCTTACGCTAAACTAATTAAAAAGGCTGATGAATATTTCAATGCGGCAACTTACGATAAGGCTAAGAACTTGTATAAGAGAGCGGTCAAATTGAAACCGTCTGATCAATATCCAAAAGATCAATTAAAAGAAATTGAAAAAATCTTACACCCACCTAAAGTGTTAACTGCTAATTCTGCGGTGTTAAAAGATTACGGTCCTGCTATTAACGAAAAGCCAATTGACATTGAAGCAATGTTGAGAGAAGCTGAAGAGGCCGATAGGTTTGCCGAATACGAAGCGGCATATAGACAAAGAGATGAAGCTGGTGAATCAATTTCAGAATGGGCTCAAAGTGGATATGACGAAGGATTCCTGACACGAGAAGAAGCAGAGCTTTTACAAACCGAATATGGTAATACTGGGGATAAAGGGGAGAAAGGTAGAGTTGAATCTAGGGATAAAGTAATT
>JBLFXO010000047.1:0-16331 GCA_047609865.1 Arenicella sp. | reverse complement strand
AAGAATCATTTCTAGAAGTTGTTGTATTGCCACCTCAATTGAAAACGATAAGTTAGTATAGCGTTTGAAATGCACGGATTACAAATCCGCGCTAACGGGTATTGGAAACATCAAAAATGACGAATTTCAAGTTTACATCAAGGACAGTTTTTTCATTGAAAAACTCATTGACGAATCGAAATCATTCTTTATAAAACTATTGGCCAAAAATCTTTTTGAGTAATCAACTACTTTCATTCTTTTGATTGGCCACCGAAACAAACATATCTATATCTCTGCAGATTTCAGAAAGTGTTGTTCCAGGAACATCCGACAGTTTGATCTTTTCAAAAACAGTATTGTATGAGATTTTTGATGTGTCACCCTTACTTATGAAAAATTCAGCCGTGGGGATGTAAGCTGCATTTCTATCGTAATCACATTTGAAATGAGCCGTCATATCTATCTCTTTTAAATAAACTCGCGGCCAACTTACATCTTCGTGAACATAGGTAAAGGTCCAACCAGCTGAATTTGCCAATGCCATTAGCTTGCGCACCTCTACGCTTTCGTTTGAAAAACGTTTACTCTCGTCATTTTCTAAGTCCTTTTTAGTGAAATTATAGAACTCCCGCCCTACCTGTTTTTCTATCTGTTTGATTTTGTTCTTATTGAAATAAGACTTCAACTCTTCAAGCTCATCTTCATCTGCCATAATTGGATGCCATAGGCGAACCTCTTCTTGGTCATCTAATGAAATTACTGCACCATTTGTTTGTACTAACTGATCTGCTTGAGAAAGAAATAACTCCTCACTATCTACCCCTATCCAAACCATATTTTCAATGAGAGGGTTCATCAAAGGGTGTTTATAAATGTACTCATGCCAATCACCAAATTTCCACGTTCTATTGAACAACCAGAACGATTTTAACCTTGCTTGTAAGCTTTTAATGATATCATTTATCTGCTTTATTTCAGCCGTCACTTCTTTTAAGCGAGCGGCATGTTTCGTTTTCAGTAGATCAGGGATTTTCTTTTGCCTTTTACCATCAACAATGTATGTTTTTGCAACTTTACCTTTCAGAAAAGAAAGCTCTAATTGTGCATCAACGAACTCATATATCTTGACCCCATTTTTAATACCAAAATCAGGGAGCGCCTTATCTTCTAATTCTTCAATATTGCCTTGATTATTCTCTTTGTATTTCTCAATGAATTTATCAATTGCTCTGACAAACCTAGGATACTTTGACTTCAATCTCATTAGCTGAAGAATACCATAAGCAATTTCAGAAGGAGAGGTTGCTAGAGCCTCCATACAAAAGTTTCCCGTTTTTGTTGAACGTGGTCCGACACCTGGAACTTTCACATAGGATAATTCTGTAACAGTTTTAATAATGAGTAGGGCTTGTTCTGTTGACCTCAACGTACAGGACCAAATCATCCCTTTCATGGTTTTATTGTACTCATCAAAAAACCATGACTTTTCTTCTTTGCTTTCATAAATGAGAGAAGCAAGTTCATCAAAATAGAGTTTTTCGCCCATTTCTTTAATTACTTGGTTCATATCAGACACCCACTGTTTGGATGGTTTTTTTGTCCCTGAAAACTCAGTGAGCACATCCATAGCTTTATACCATTTTTCTTTGCTCTTTAATTTATCAATATATGCCTCTTTGAACCAAGCCCATTTCACGTCATTGGCAAATCCACCAGAGAATAATACACCCTCATTTTCAAATATGTCTCCTTCCTTAGCTTCATGAAGCGCTTCTCCTTCTGTATTGATAAACTCTATACTGGTGTATGCCCGCATATTTTTTAATTCAGGGAACTTGCTAGGGATGTACTGTTCAGTTAAGTATTTAAACTGCTTTAGATTTAGTAGACTCAATGTGTTGATGTATCTATCTCTGCCGTAATAATCTATTGCATGAGCTATTGGTACCGGAACAAACCTCACCCCTGTCTGCTTTTCTTGAAGAATATTGTTTAGAGGTTTTGTTAATGAATAGGGAATATCATGATCTTGACCATCTATGTTCACAACAAATAATTCGCTGTCGGGTTGATAGTACTGTCCTTTATTTACGCTCTTAATTGAAGATGGGATATAGGAATTGAACTGGGCATGTAAAGCCAGAACTCCTTCTTCCCTCGTCTTCGTAGAAGCTGTGTAAAATCCAAAAGAATCTGCATTGAGTTCAGTAACTGATATAGGACTTTTATATACTACTTTCTTAATCTCCTTTTCATACTGATTAGGATTCATTTCAGAGATTGTAGTTAATCCTGCGGTGATCTTTTTTGGAATTGTTTTTGACTCGTTTACCCCGTAAAATTTGTAATAGAATATCTCAAAAGCATTTGTTGTGTAATCAGTATAGTTGCCGGCTTTGACATAAGCGTCAAATAAAGGTGCGTAGAAAGACTTATTTGACTCTTTACTGATGTACTCTTTCACTGTCAGCCAATTTTCAAATTCATGCCCATTACTGTCATATTTAGATAGAAGAGCGGTTGTCACTTCTTTTATAATTTTGGAAGTGTCAGGTGATAAATAAAACGAGCCATAATACATCCAAGCCGACATAAAAGTTGGCATAGAACTTTTCGCAGTTTCTAAGAAATCGGTGAGTTCTGGAAGGTCTTTTAAACCTAGTTTTTTACGATCTTTATAATTGCTCTTGGTGTATGTGTCACATTTATCGACATATGCCATGTGTTCTCCAATTAAAACGATATCAGCACTGGATAAATTCATGTTGAAAGTGCTATTATAAGCATCCATAATGTCATGAATCATTGAACTTACCATATCTTTCTTGTCAGCATAAACTATAGTTTCCTTGGATTTAAAATCATACTCTTTGTACACTACAGCATGTAATAAAATCCAGGGAGTTTCATAACTGATTTCTCTAGTAGCTACACTTAATAATTTGAAGAAATCATTTTCATTATGAGATTTTCTCGCTTGATTAATCGTAGAATGGGCATCATAAGCTCTACTGAAATTCTGGTCTTTCTTAATGTATAGCCCATGATAGATTTTTAAAATTGCAGTACCTGTATTTACTATGTCTCTTCTTTCAGGATGATCCGCCAGTTGATAGCGACCATTGTGTCTGATTAAATCTCTAACACCTGGAATAGAATCATCACCGTTCAGTAAATAATCTAGGATAGTTTCAATTAATTCATCTTCAGGGAAATGGTAAACCAAATTTGAAATAGCAAAAAGGAAGAAGTACTTTTCTTCGAAGGCTTTTGGGTTGAAATCGTAATTGTTTTTTTGATGGTCATTTGCGAGGATTTCAGCCAAGGCAGGTTTCAAATAATCCTCTTCAATCATTTGGGTCTTAATACCCTTTGCTTTCAACTGTTTATCAACAAACTGTTTTAATGTTAAGCGAGATGATTTAAGTTTATTTTCTCTTTTAGGTGGGGTTTTCACCTGTGGTTTTTGCGTTTGTCTTGGAGAACTGATTGTTTGTTTTACTTCTACATTCTGTGGACTGGATTGCAGCTGCTCTGTATTCGTTTGCTTAACCTCCTTTTTATTCTCTACTTGTTTATTTGATTTTTTAGATCCAAATAGCCTTTCAAATAATCCCATAAATCTTCTTTTATTACAGTTTAGACTTTTTTATAACCCTTGGCTTCTTTTTTGCCAATCATTTTTTGCATTTCTTCTTCTGCTTTTTCAGGAGAAGCAAAGCTTTTGACGCTTTCTTGAGGGCTGTTACCAATTCTGCCATATTGCACGATTATCTGAGTGCCTCTGTTTGCGGCTTGCCAATACTTATCACTATTTCCAGCAGAATACTCGAGCCTAGTAAACACAAGGTCTTCTTTAACCAATTCACCTTTTACCTCTGTCTCTTTATTTGATTCCTTTTCCTTCTCAATTTTCTCTTCAACCACCTCTTCTTTTGGTGAATAATAATCAACTGGTTCCTTCTTAACTTCATCAATTTTAATCAGCTTTTCAACGTCTTCAGCTAACTCTTCTTTGTTGTTAATCACCTGGTCTATTCGCTCGAGAACCCTTTCAGGTTTTTCAAGCCAATCTTTAGAAAATACTGTAATCATTTTCCACCCAAAGGCGTTTAGAATTTGAGGTCTTTGACAATATTGTTCCAATACATTACTGTTTTCGTAATGTTCTTCATGATCAATCAAAATACCCGTATGGTATCGACCTTCGTCTTTTGATCTGATTCCTAAATCGCATTTAAAATAAGATTGCCCAATTGATAAATCTACTTCATGGCCTTTACTTTCAAGTGCTTTTTTCAACTGAAGTGAAATCAAGCGCTCAGTAGATTGGGCAGCATCATTATGCGTCAAATTAAGGCCATCTAAAATTGTATTCGCTTCTTTCAAATTACCATTTGAAATATGTCTTGAATAGGTTAGGAACTTTTTGAAATAGTTAGCACCCTCATTGTAGTCATTCTTTATTTCATTTGGAGTAATGGATGTTACTATAACCATATGTTCCTTGGCCCTGGAGAAGATTACATTTAATCTCTTTTCTCCCCCTCGCCTATTGATCGGCCCAAAATTCATTAGCATACGGCCATTTTCATTGTATCCGTAGCAGACACTCATGATAATTATATCACGTTCATCACCTTGAACATTCTCTAAGTTTTTGACAAAGAGACCATTGTATTGATCTTCATCCATTCTTTGATACTCCTCTTCTAAGAGCGATTCAAATTCTGGATCGTAAGATGCAAACCTATCTAGCGTTTCTTCTATTTCAGATTGCTGCTCTTTAGAGAACGCTACTATACCAATACTTTTTCTACATTTTGATTTCAGTAATTCAGAGACCACATTAGCTATGTAAGCAGACTCATCCTTATTTCTTCTCTTATCATAAACTCCATTCTCTAGGTGATGATAACTAATACTCCTTTTCAGAATATTATCAATATTAACAGGGGCAGCTGTGTCTAAAACTGGAGGAATTGGGTCCACGTCTGATTCTTGAATGGTATTATCCGGAATGGTCATCAGACTTCTTTGATAGAAAGCTGCATTACTAAATGAAATTAAACTCTCATGTCTTGAACGATAATGCCAACCCAACATCACTGATGATAATTTACGCCCGCCTTGATTCAGTAGACTATCAGCATCTAATGTGACACCAATTTTTTCTTCTAGCTCTTCGTCTTCATCATCCTGCAAATTAATTGCGTTGAAGAAATTAGTAGGTGGCATTTGCATCTCATCACCTACAATTATAGTTTGTTTAGTCCTGAATAATGCAGGCACTCCTTCTTCAACAGTAATTTGACTGGCTTCATCAAAAATTACAACATCAAACAAGGAGATGTCTATTGGCATTGTATCCGAAACACTCAATGGACTCATCAACCAAACTGGCTTTAAAGCGGTCATAATGTCATTCGCATCACTTGAAGCCAAATCTCTAATTGATTTGTACCTCATTGATTTTCCGAACTCATTTTCAAGTATTCTTCTACTATTTAGGTATCGTTTTTTAAGATTTTTTCCTTCTTCAGTCAATTGCGAAGCGGTAGACTCTGTCACCTTAATCATTTTCAAAAACTTCTGTCTAATCGAAGCTCGAATGCTCTCTACATTGGAAGAATAATACTTGTTGAATAAGGAATTAATTCTATTGATGCTCAACCTAATTCCATCTTCATCCATCTCAGCAAACTTGCGTTCAACTTCATAGATTTCTGTCAACGATTTGTAGGCCAAATAGAACTCAAAATCAGATTTTATCCAATTTTGGGTTGTCAATGCGTCTTTCAATTCAACTGAAACATCTGGCAATCTTTTAATGAATGGAATGAATGCAGACAATGAACCTAAAGCTGTATTAGAATTGCTCAATAAGATTTCGAATTGATTAAATGTTAAATCAAGCTTCTCCCCATAAAGCTTACGAAGATCTGTCATCATAGACTGATACCTATCACTTAATTTGTTGAGTGTTCTAATTAAATCTTCATGATTACCACTTAACCATTCTTCTAATATTTCATTCTTTTCAAGTTGGGTCTTCTTTATCCATTCAATACCTTTCTCAAAATCATCAAAACCGAAATCATTCATTAAAGTAGACTGCTCTTTAACTAGTGCATCTTTTAAATTGTATTCACTTTTCAAGCCAAGTAGAATGTTTTCGATTTCCGGTGAAATGGAATGTGCCGAGAAATTATAATTCTCTTGAATTGTCTTCTTTAGTTTATAAAAAGATGGATTTAGGAATCTGAAAATGCTCTTTTGAAAGTTATCCCATTGTGAAATTGCAGCTTCATTATCAATGACCGTAAACTTGTTTTTCCAATTTTTGTTTTTCTCTTCAACTTCTTTTAATTCAATAGATAAGTTTGAGAGTTTTTGTTCTGCCGAATTAAGAGCTGCGGCAGTTTCGCTTTTAGGATTAAACACCTCTAGTTTTCCCTTTTCAAAAATGCCACTAACTCTTTGCGCAACATTTATACGCTCTTCCCAATCAAGCAATGAATAAGATGCAACATCTTCATCTAGATCATCAAGTACTTCTGAGAAGTCGTCAAGAATAGAAGTTGCACTTGAAATAACTTCTTGGATTTTTGCTTTTGGATTAGTCGTTTCTATAATCTCTGAACTCAAGTTAACGAAGGGATGCTTTGAAATGACATCACCCATTCCATTAATTTTCAAGGCCTCAAACCATTCTTCAATCCATGTCACATTGTTTTCCCATTCTTGGTAGTTTGGAAGTTTCACGATTTCATTTAGTGTAGGAAAGGCCTTTTCACCTTTAGTCGCGTGAAGAATCTCATATAGTTTCAGGGGAGTTATTTCTCCACTATCCATCACTTTATGAAAATAGGCTAACTTATCTAGTTCCGCAGTAATTGCCTCAATAATACCATCACGTTTGGCGTTAATCTTCTCCAAGTTAAAGTCATTCTTTAAAAAGTCTTCATAGGTATCCTTAAGATCTAAAATGAAAGACTTCTTGTCTGATTGCGAATCATGAACTAAACAGCATAGTTCATCTAAGGATTTATTTTTTAATCTATGATATACAACATCTAGAGCTGCCCTTTTCTCACAAACGAATAAAACCTTCTTATCCCTCGCTACGAAATCGGCAATTAAATTCGTAATTGTTTGAGATTTACCTGTGCCTGGTGGGCCTTGAATAATATAACTCTCACCTGTTCTAGCCAATTCAACTGCAGAAGACTGTGTTGGATCACTCGCAATAATTGGGAAGTTCTCCTCTAAAGGACCATCCGCCTTTTGACTTGTCTGTGTCTTTTTTGGAGTATCACTAAATAGTTTATCAAAGATCTCATCCTTAATAGATTCATTAATAATGTGATTATAATCCCTTACCAAGCTCATTTTACGGTAATTGAAATTACCTACGGTGATATTGCACGTATCAATCTGCCAAACTATTGGATTAATATCTCCCTCTTCTTTGGTTGTATATAGCGTTCTTAATTTTTCAGAAACTGCTTTGCTCTCATCAGGTGTTAGATCTTCATTTATTATGTATTCAAGTGCATTGTTTTTGCTTTCTATTCTCGCTTGAAAAATTTGGAGACCCAAAGGTTTATAGTCTTCTAATTCATAGGAATAATTGAAGCTTTTAAGGTGCAATCCACGGGTTCTGTTTCTTAAGTTCTTGTTTTTTAGATTGAAGTTCTTTTTGGCAATACTATGAATGAGTTGTAATCTTGGTTTCTTCCTCCATTCAAGCGTAATCCCAGATCCACCTTCTGCAATTTGCTGTTCTATTCCTTTAATTAAATCTTCAATTGAAGTTGTACTTAAATCAACATAATCTGGCAAAGTAATATCGTATAAATCTTTTAAATAAAAGCTTAAAACTGGATTTACGATTGCCTCTGAATCCTCTACTAACAGCTCAAAACGATCATTGACTCCTTTCTTTTTAACAACCTCTGCAGGCAGCAGCAACAATGGCGAAGTAATCATTTCTTCAGGATTGTCTTTGAAATTATACCAATGAAGGAATGCCACTATCACTCGCATGGTGCTAAAACCATATTCGTTTTTATTCTTTCGGGCAGTAAGTCGAATCTGGTTTAAGGTAGGAGCAATGAACCTATTGTTTTTTGTGTCTAGATAACTATTTAGTTCAAGCTTTCGCTTTGACACCATTTTATCTTTAATCTTATCATTCCAAAAAATGATATCCTCTTCGCGAATGTTGTTGTGATCTAATAATAAGGGCACAGAATTCACGGATAAATTCAAAAAGCTCTTTTTATCTGTGAAATACAGCAGCTTGTTTCTTCTACTGATGTCAAATAGACGACTTTTAAGTCGGGATAGAATCCAACTTGATCTCTCAGAAACATCTTGATTTCTAAAACCTTCTGTCTCGGTTAAATCGACATAGTTTTCAGGATTGTAATCTCTGTAATTCTTAAGTTTTACAAACGCCTCTTCAATGCTTCTTATTCTATCTTCTCGATATATATGAGTCATTTCAAAAATGACATTGTGAATTGTAGGGTGCAGCTCTTTATTCAAAAAATAAAGGCTTTTTCTACTTTCGACAAAGCGCCGCAAATCATTTTTATCATTAAAATTTAGACCGTAGGCAATGCTTGCTAAATAAAGACCGATTACAAAAATATCTGTAAGTGGATCACAATGACCAAGTTCCATTTCCCAAGATTGATAACCTTCGAGATATGCTGGTTTTGTTAACTCTTCATTTTCACCTTTAATTAAAGTAGTCTCAAACTCAACTGATGAGGTGCCCAAATCTGTTTTAGATCTAACTGAGGCCGCGAATTCAAGCGCATTATGATCTGCAGGCTTAACGAATAATGATTTAGAGGCATACCTGAAATCTTCAGGCTCGCCTTTTAGATACAGTTTACCGGTAACATAGCCTAGACGTTCTGCACTTATGAGATTCATTACTTGTTTGTTGTCGTGCAAGCGCGCAGCATCTTCTAATAAGGAAACTGTATAGGCCGTAAAATCAGCAGAACCAATTAAACCATGATCTTTTACAATCTCGAGCAATTCGAAAAATTCGGATGTATTCTTTTCGTTAGTCATTGTAAATACTATCCTCCTTACCTTCTGTTAATTGTTCAAGCTCTTTCACCACTCTTTCTTGCAGTAATTTAAAATCTCGAGCCGTTAGTTTTAACTCCTTTCGCATAATCTTTTCATACTCTTTGCTGAGTGATAATAACTCTGCGATTTGAAGTGTATGTCCAATGCCCAAACCTTCAAGGTCACTGTCAACTCTTGCAAAATCGAGCAAGACGTAGCAAACGAAATCCTTAATAGAATGATGAGAATCCTCAATCTGTTCGGCTAGAGATTCCAAAGTCTCAATGTTCTCGGATTTGGAAAAGGAACTATAATACTTGACGCAAAGGTTCATAACCGCTGCCGTATTGATCCATTTAGGCCGAACAATTAACTGAATGAGATCATTTGTAAGTTCGGACATTTCAACCTGTTCGAAAATATCAAGATTACTCAAGTTTAATGGGCCACAAATCATCTTCTCTACTTTATCGAAGTACTCTTCATTACTCTCGGCTCTCAATGCAAGAGCAAGACTTCTGATGTAAGATTCGGGGTGACTATGATGTTGAGAAAACTCCTTATCTCCTTTCATTATCTCCTTAGCCTGGGTCAAATAACTATCTGGATTTACCTCAGTAAGGCCAGTATTTATTTTGACTAAAGTGCTGATTACAATTTTAGGATCTTTACACACCTTCAACGAACCTGCATCACAAAAAAGCTCTAAATACAGCTGAAATATCCGCGCAGTTTCAATAATTGAATCCTCACTACGACTATCATTTGCTAAAGCAAGTACTATTCGCTGTGTTGCCTCAAGCTCTTCATTATCGATCTTATAAAAGAGGTAGTGACTCAATTCATGAGCCAAAAGGGCCTTCATCTCATCCTTGCTTAATAGACCGATTAAATTTCCCGAAAGAACAATATGTGCTTCCGCATTGATTGCTGAAATACCAGCATTATATTGAGTACTGTTGTTTTCTTGATAAATAAAAACCGTAGCATCAATAGATAGCTCCATGCAAATTTCATCTGCACTCTCATATAATTCCGGATAGGCTTCCCTATCCATTCTGTATGTGTTTTTAAGCAAATTGGTCTTGAATTCTTGAATTTGCTTTTCCTTTAGCTTTTCACCACCGAACCAATCCCAAGTTTTTTTTCTTGATTTAAAGTGATCTTTCAATCTATTATGGTACTCAAAGGGTTCAAGCCTATGAGGTGAAATTTGTTTTGGGTCTTCCATGAAGCAATTTTGAAGCATTTAAGATAAGAACAATAAAGGTTTTAGCAACTGTAGAAAAATCTAATTCATGATTTGGATAGATTATTAATAACCCTAAAAAACTAACTATCTGGATAACAACCATCTAACTCTTGTGTCTTATTTTGCAACCTCTCTTCTAATGTGTTGACAAATTTTATCTGCTTCTTTTTTCGATTAGAAATATCATGAGATGTACTAAAATCAAGCTCATCCAGTTGTTTCGTGCTGTGTTTTGACATGGTCGTCAAGTTTGCTCCTCTTAGAAAGAGGATTCTATCTAGATGAGTTAGGCCAGCTCTATAATAAGCAACAAATTCTCTGTTCTCTTTCATGATGTATCTGAACATCCTTTGCTTCTTATCTACACATTCTGAAAACTCGCGTTCATTCACCATCAACCTTTCTACTTCCACCTCCTTTCACTAACCTGGGTAATCTTTCATCAATTTGACGGGTCCAATCGTTTCAGTCGGTGGAGGAAGAGGTATACTCAAATCAACACAATATCAACTTGTATATCCCCGTTAGCATCAACAAGTCAACAATCATTTCTTGAAGGCAAAACTTAAATACATTATACTCGGGCTGGTCTTAACACTATTTTCTATTCACATCTTCATTAATCATGATCGAATACTCATTGATGGATGGTCAGGAGAAATTTGGAGTGTTCTGAGGTGGCCTGACACCAAATATTCAAATGGATATTCTCATAAAGGCTTTAATGAGGTATATATTGGCATGACGGAAAATGAAGTTCTCGATATTCTTGGAGAACCGATTGTTCGTTGGTTCCCTTTTGACAAAAGAGGCCCTGAAGAAAAAAAGAATTGGGTATCCTTTCAATATAGCGAAAGCCCAGGAGACACGCATTATAGACTCAGGCAGGTGTTATTCAATGAAAAAGGAATAGTCACGAGTAAAACGGGATATTTTTGTGTGGATTAAATATTTCAGGCCTACAAAATCGTTTTGAACCCTTCAAGTCCATCAGAACCAAAATCATAGTAAGAAATACCAGAGAATAGAAATTAGTTGTTTCGTCCAATATTCTGGCCACCCAATTACTATTTGTTGAGTTGATAAATCACCACAAAACCATTGCCCACAAAAAAAGGAGCTAGTTTCCTAACTCCTTTGTTGTTGTCCCACCAGGGCTTCCCGATAAAGTTTCGCAAGCTCAACTAAATCGGGATAGACTTCTCTCCCTAGAGGGCAAAAAAAAAGTCGACACTTTCGTGTCGACTTCCTTTGTTGTCCCACCAGGGCTCGAACCTGGACTCTTCTGTACCAAAAACAGACGTGTTGCCAGTTACACCATGGGACAATAATTTCAAACAATCCTATCTAAATAGCTTAGACGTGTTGTCCCGAAAACACAAAGATTGTAAATCTTTTGATGTTTCGTGGATTCTCGCGGCTTTCCACAAATCACAGATTTGTAAATTCTCGGAACCAGTTACACCATGGGACAATAAACTCTTTGTGCGCAATCGCTATTGCTAAGAGGAGGGCAAATTTAAACCTTTTTTTTTATTCCGACATAATTTCCTAAAAAAACTTAAATATTAAGTTCTCAAACAACCTACTGTTCCGTTTTAGAGTTTTTTAAGAAATTGCTCGAAATATATTTTTAAATTCGTAGCGCTTAAACCAAAGATATGAATTACAAAAAGCTGAATAATTACATAGGTTGGATGGTCTTAATCTGTGCCGTGACGGTATATTTTATGACGCTAGAACCAACCACTAGTTTATGGGATTGTGGCGAGTACATCACCACTGCTTACAAATTAGAAGTAGGTCACCCACCGGGAGCACCTCTATTTATGATGCTTGGGAGACTATTTATTTTCTTTGGTGGAGACAATCCTGAAACGGCCGCAATGATGATTAATGCTATGTCCGCCCTCTGTAGCGCATTTACCATATTGTTCCTTTATTGGTCAATCACAATGTTGGCAAAGAAAATTGTTCTAAATCCAGAAGCTAAACTATTTGGAGCTTCTTCAAATAGTTTAGATGATTTAGAAGGTGAAACAGTAGAAAAACGAGACTTTTCAGATGGTTATAAGTGGGCTGTACTTGGCTCAGGGGTGATTGGCGCCTTGGCTTATACCTTTACGGATTCATTTTGGTTCTCTGCAGTTGAAGGGGAAGTTTATGCCATGTCCTCATTCTTTACAGCACTCGTTTTTTGGGCGATTCTTAAATGGGATAACGAAGCACAAGAAAAAGAAGACGAAGCTGAAAATCTTGAAATTCAATCAAGAAATGAAAATCGTTGGTTAGTATTTATCTTCTTTATGATTGGATTATCAATTGGAGTTCACCTTTTGAACTTACTTTGTATCCCTGTTATAGCCTACGTTATTTACTTCAGAAAATTCAAGAAAATCACTATAGGTGGCTTCATTTTAACAGGAGTTATAGGAATTGCGACCTTAGGCATTATTCAAGCTGCAATTATTCCGAAAACTATTGAGGTAGCTGGCTACTTTGAGCGTTACTTCGTAAACAACCTTGGAATGCCGTTTAATAGTGGAGCTTTGGTTTTCATTATCCTTTTAGCAACAACTTTAATTGGAGCAGTAATGCTTTCAAGAAAAGACAAGCTAGGAGATGCATTAAAAATATTCTTCGTTGCAATGGGTGGACTTTTAGTTGCGCTGATCATTGTTTTCACAGCACTTAATTCAGGATTTGTTTCTGCATTTATTAGATTCCTATTCTTAGGAGGTATAATCGCAATTGGAATCGCGACTTACTCTAAAGGACGAAAAGAAGCCTTTGAAACAGTCGCCTGGTCAGCAACAATGCTGTTCTTGGGATACTCTTGTTTTGCAATGATTGTAATTCGTTCAAATGCTAATACACCATTAGATGAAAATGATCCTGAAAACTTAGTATCACTTCAAGCTTACCTTCAACGTGAACAATATGGAGATTGGCCAATCATGAGTGGACAATGGTTTAATTCAGATATCGCACCGCGTGATGAATGGAATGATAGATCAGATGTTTATTTAAGACGATTTGTTGTTCAAAGTAAAGATGGTTTAACAGAATACAAAGGATACAAGACAATTGAAGAAGCAAAAGCTTATGCGGCCACTGTTAACGGTGATGTCGTAGAAAAATACTTCAAAACTTTTGACGGATCAAATGGCAAGCCTGCTTACTTAGGTAGTCATACTACCTTCTTTCCGAGAATGTATAGTTCTGAGGCAAGGCATGTTGATGGCTACAAAAGCTGGTCAGGCTATGACGCCTCAGATCGAGTGAAGGCCATGAAGAAGACCGATTCTTACAAAGGGGCCACGTCTGAACAAGAAAGAGCGCAGTTACTCAAACTAGCTGAGTTGCCTTCAATGGGAGAGAACCTTCAATACTTTGCTAATTATCAAGTTGGATGGATGTACTGGAGATATTTCATGTGGAATTTCTCAGGACGACAATCTGACGAACAAGGAGACGGAAATCCTACAGATGGAAACTGGATTTCTGGACTGAACTTCATTGATCAGCATCACATTGGTGACCAAACTTTGGCTCCTGATGTCATAACAGAAAACCCTTCTCACAATAAATTTTACATGTTACCACTGATTTTAGGGCTAATGGGCTTCATCTTCATGTTAACGAAAGCCACGAAAGGCTGGTGGACAGTCATGCTCCTCTTCCTACTCACTGGTTTCGCAATTATTATCTATCTGAATCAGAAACCAATGGAGCCTAGGGAAAGAGATTACGCCTATGCCGCCTCCTTCTACGCCTTCTCGTTCTTTATAGGATTCGCAGTGCTCGCACTCTATGACACCTTCAAGAATATGGAGTGGAAAGAACTGCTCTGGATTTGCGGAAGTATATTCGGAATAGGTTTATTCTTCTTATTGATACAGTCTAAAACTGCTGGCGTCAGCTTCCTTTACATAGGAGCAATAATGACTGCTCTTTACGGATTGATGATTCTTCTTAGAAATGGATTGCCAGATAAAGCTGCAGGAATGTTAGCTATGGTTATTCTTCTACCTGTTCCAATCATAATGGGAATGCAGGGATGGGATGATCATGACAGAAGTGATAGATATACTGCTCAAGCTTTAGCAAATAACTACTTGATGAGTTGTGAAGACAATTCTATTGTATATACAAACGGAGATAATGATACTTTCCCATTGTGGTACATGCAAGAAGTTGAAGGAGTTAAAACTTCAGTTCGTGTATGTAACTTATCCTTATTGAATACGGATTGGTACACTGAGCAAATGACTCGTCAAGCTTATGATTCTGATCCTTTACCAATTTCGTTTACTGAAGAACAGTATCGTCAAAATGGAACAAGAGATTATATGTATGTGATGGGAACAAACGAAATCTCATTGCAAACAGAAGCTCTCTCTGATAAATGGAAAGAGATTATTGACATTAAAATTGAACATAATCCTCTAAAATTTGCAACAGCTTTTGAAGCTGCCGCAGATAATTTGCATTTGATCTTAGGTCAAACACCATTTGCAGAATCGCATGCTGACCTCTATACAATTTTACCAACTTTTGATAGCACTAATACTTACTATCAATTCAGAAACTTGGTGATGAAGTTGAGAGAAGCACCAGATCAGACTGGTTCCAATTCTCTTGGATTGAACGAAGCAAACATTTCAGGTGTAATGAACGTGATGATTACGTTCAATGATGCATTTGATTATATGCCGGCTGATATGGCAATGGCATTCTTAAGAGATGATGCAAACCTTGAAGGAAAAGGTGATAACAAATACTGGTTCCTCCCTTCTAAAGGATTAACGATTGACGTGGACAAAGAGAAAGTCTTGGCAAGCGGTTTAGTTTCTAAAGAAGATGAAGACAGAATTGTAGACAGATTAGAATGGAAGATTCCTAAGCAAACGATCTACAAAGCAGATCTACTAATTTTAGATATTGCTGCTCACTTTAACTGGGATAGAAACATCTACTTTGCAAGTTCCGCTAGTAAAGCAACTTACTTAGGTCTTGACAAATACTTCTTCGCAGAAGGATTGGTTTACAAGTTAGTTCCTATTGAAGCAGCTAAGAACAGAAATCCTAACTCATTAGGAGAAATCAATAAAGACAAAATGTACCAAAACTTGGTTGTCGATTTCAAATGGGGTAACATGGAGAAAGAAGATGTCTTAGTTGATTACTATACCAGAAGATTAACGAATAACTACAGAGTTCAATTCAGTGTATTAGCTGATGCTTATGCTGAAGATATTGAGGCGGCTCAACAAACGTTGAATGTACTTGATCAAATTGAAACTCAAGATGGATTACCTGAGCAGGTAGTGAAAACTCCTTATGGAGATTTCGTAAGAAGTGAGATTCCTCAAGAAAGAGCAAAAGCTGAGAAAATTATAGCCGAGTACTCTCCTAAAGTCGTTGAGGTACTGGATAGAAGCTTTGCTGTTATGCCACAATTCAATGTGCCATTCGGAAGAGTAATGCCTTCATATGTTCAAGCATATTATATTGCCGGCGACTATGAAAGAGCTGAGAAATATTCAGACTTAGTATTAGCAAGCTACGCTGATGAGTTAGATTACTACTTGAGCATTGAGCCTAAATTTGCAAATGCTTCAATATTCAGCATGTATGATGCTTACAGAGGAGTCTATTCTCTATGGCAATCGGCTGCAATGCATCACGAATTACAAGATGATCCGTATACTGTCAAAGTGTACGATATGTTGATGGATTACAGATTAAAAATTGAAAAAGCATCTCTTGAAATGAGCAGA
The DNA here is from genome assembly GCA_047609865.1 of Arenicella sp. Lineage (GTDB taxonomy): Bacteria > Bacteroidota > Bacteroidia > Flavobacteriales_D > Crocinitomicaceae > Paracrocinitomix. Next base: position 221 of record JBLFXO010000047.1, on the reverse strand, counting down.
GAAGGTTCATCAAAAGACAAGTCGAACATCAATGGAACTTTTGGAGCAATTTTTGCCCAAATGGATCAAATGTTTGTTCAACCTTAAATGAGACTATACACATTTCCCAAATGGCTCAAATGGATGTATCCTGGAGCCATTTGGGAATTTTCTCATCACAAGAAGAAGACCATCTATCTCACATTTGATGACGGTCCGAACGAAGACATTACCCATTACAT
>JBLFXO010000046.1:0-16535 GCA_047609865.1 Arenicella sp. | reverse complement strand
GAAAGGGAAACGAATCAGTACTTCAAGATAATCCTCATTTACGCTCAGTTTTAATTTGGGATAAAAAATCTGACAAATACAAGAACTTGAAAATTCTTGCTAAGCGAATAAAAGGAGAGAACTATGGTGTTCTCTTAAATCTGCAGAGATTTGCGTCTAGCGGATATTTATCTTGGAAAAGTAAAGCAAAGCTGATAGTAGGATTCAAAAAAAATCCGTTATCATTTTCTTATCACAAAAAGATAGCACATGAAATTGGCAATGGTAGACATGAAATTGAAAGGAATCATGATTTGCTATCAGCGATAGGAGATTTTGAGTTATCAAAACCAAGATTGTATCCTTCGCAGAAGCAAATGGATAAAATTGACGAGATTGGCCTTCCGGATGACTACGTTGTTATGGCTCCAGCATCTGTTTGGGAAACAAAGAGACTTCCTAAATTAAAATGGGTTGAGCTCTTGAATCAACTTAAAGACGTCAAGGTGTTTTTGATTGGCTCACCTTCTGATGAATATTATTTGTCGGATATTGGCAGGTCGTCAGATCATAAAAACTGGGTTTGTTCGGCAGGCTCACAAAGTCTCTTAGAATCTGCCTATGTAATTTCAAAAGCAAGTATGACTTACGTCAATGACTCAGCTCCCTTACATTTGGCTTCAGCAATGAATGCAACTGTTACAGCTTTCTTTTGTTCTACCATTCCCGAATTTGGTTTCGGTCCTCTTTCTGATGATTCTACAACCGTTGAAATAACTGAAAAGTTGGACTGTAGACCTTGCGGATTGCACGGAAAGTCATCTTGTCCGAAAGGTCACTTCAAGTGCGGCGAGGAAATTGATGTAACTATCGCTAAATAATTCCCGTTTAACGAAGAAAAGATATTATTAGTCTAAGTAAGACATCAAATTGTCCGTCTTGGGTATAGAGTTTTGAGAAAACTTGTCACTATATTATTGCTACTACTGCTAGGGTGCACTTCATACACTCAAACTGATTCGTTGTTTTACCTAAAGGTGAAGAAACTACAGAGTCTGTTTGACGCTACAAATTATTCTCCTTTAGAATTTAAGGATACCTCTTTGATTGTGATTGAGACAATTTCTGAAATGCAAAGGCGAGGAAGCGATATTAATCGTTCCCAGTATTTAGAAAAACAGTTAGAGCTTGCCCAGAAAAATTATGGCATAGCTATTACCGGAGGGTATCAAGAAAACATTAATCCAACTGTTGGAGACTTGGAAGATAATCTGATTTACAGAAGAAAATTCAATTTGGGTGCCGAGTGGCGATTACTTCATGGCGGCTTCTTTGAGAATAAAGTAAAGGCTCGAATTCTAGAAGATAGAATCCTTAGAGAGCAAATGAATCAAGATGCTAACGTTGAAAGTTATAACTACTTAAAAAGATTTGATCATACTATATTCACTTTTAACGAGGTGAAAATCAAGATTTTAGGTGAGCGCAGAAAACAATTGGAAGAGCAATATCAAACAATTTCAGAATTAGTTTACTTGAAGAGGCTGAAAAAAGAAGATTTGATTGCCTTAGACACGAGACTTTCAGAAGTAGAGAGTCTTATTCATGTTTATGAAGATTATAATAATTATTTGAATCCCGCGAATGATACACTTGAATTTGATGTGAATAACCTTCCACTGATCGATTTAGATTATCAAAAGATCTTTTACATGCTTGGTCAACAAACGGACAGTCTTCTTTCCACTCGTGTTTATGATGACTACTATAGCTGGTATCATCAAATCTCTTTAAGGACATATGCTAAGTATAATTACTACGATTTGATAGGACCTACAAACAGATCATTCTTCACAGCAGGTCTTAACTTCTCCATCCCAATTCCTTTTAATACAAAGTTGAAAAATGAAGTTGCAAGAGAGAAATACAAGTATGACAATGAAAAACTAATCCAAAAAAGAGTAAACATTCACGAAGAAGTATTGAGCACAGGATATGAGTTTAGATACAAACTCAAACAGTTTATCGCATTTTACCAAAAGAGGAAAATGTTCATGGAGAAGTTGAGGGTAGAGAAGGTGAAGGTCAGGTTAAATGACGCTAACATTGATCCATTGCTTGGTTTGGAGTTGTATGATGACTTATTGCAAATTGATATTGAGTTAGTTGATCTATTACAGAACATGTATTTAAAAGCCCTTAAAATCCATTCTAAAATACCTCATGCCGACATTAGAGATGTAGTGAAGTATCAAACTGCACAGGATGTTAACCAATATATTGACAGCAAAGAGCGCTCTGTCTATGTTTGGACCAAAACGTTTGCTGAATACTCGCCAGAATTCCTTACCGAGTATTGTATTTATAATGAATTCTCAAAAGTAATTGTGGCAACCTCAATGAAGGATACCGTTAAAGAGAAAAGGAAATTTATAGAATTTGCAAATGAGAATGCTGAAGTACATTATATGCTGGGCGAGAATAGCTTGTTCTACTCAGAAGATATTGCCGGATATTTAAATCAGATTTTAGATAAGTATGGAGAGGTACAACCAACGGGGATTCATGTTGATATAGAACCTCACACTTTTGATGAATGGCCAACTGAGAAAGCTAAGTTGTTAAGTCAGTACTTAGAGATGATGGGCAAAATAAGTACTTTCTGTGATGATCATAAATTGCAATTGAGTGTTTCAATCCCTTTACATTATGGTGAAGAGGTGATCGATAAGTTACTCGTAATCTGTGATCATATATACTTTATGTGCTATGAAAATGTGAAGACAAGTTACATAGTGAACAAGGTAAAACCATTTTTGGATAACGGAAAAGACAAACTAGTACTAGCCTTAAGAACAGAAGATTTTGCCAATCGAATTGAAATGGAACACAAAATAAAAGAACTGCAAGAGCAAACTTCTTTGAGTTCTTTCGCGTATCATGACTTACGCCGAATGATTTCATTTGATAAAAAGAATATTGAAAAGTAACTTCTGAGAAGAAGAAGAGAAGAATGAAAAGTGTAAATTTTAAAAGAAAAGAAGAGAGTTACCTTCGCTATTTTGAAGAACAAAGTAGCAAGAAAGGGAAACGTCCTTTTAACTGGGATCGCTTCGTGTATCTTCTATTATTGGCTATCTTCTTGTTTTTCACTGGTCGTTTCATTATCAATTCTTACTTCTACATTGAAGGAAACGGACAAGTTCTCTTCGAGTCCGTAGATATTAGACATACAGATGATATTAGAATATTAGAATTTCACGTTGTTGAAGGCCAAGACGTTCATATCGGTGACACGCTTTTCTATTATTTCTTAGATGACGATTACTTTGGTGGCGGTTCAGGAGGTGGAGCTAACTCCGTTTCAATTGCCGGAGGTGGAAAAAAAGACTCTTGGATAGAGCGAGAACTCTATACCCTGCGCAAAAATGTGCAATTAAATGGTGTTCGAATCAGAGATACTAAAGAATTGTTGGCCGTTTATGAAAGCGATATTGAGAGGGTTCGAAACGAAGTAATTTTGGATGCGGTCTCGCATACAAACCTTGAAAACTTAGAATATCAGATTTCCAAATTGAATGCAGATATAAACGTGCTTGGCTCTCAAATTGGTATTTACAGAAAGCAGATAGTTTATCTTGAAGACTTACTTGCACAGCAAGAAAATCCGCTTGATATAAGAATTGAACAGAGCAGTAGCAATGGTTCAAGTTCAGGGAATGCGAGTTTTGATGAGGTATTGAAGAATACAAGTAGGAATGATTTCTTAATGTTATCTGGCGTTGAGAATATGCAGAATTATAAAATATTCACTTGTCCAATCGAGGGTAATGTGACCAGAATGCACAAGCAACCTTATGAGGTCGCTTTGAAAACAGAGACGATTCTTTCAATCCATCAACCGAACAACGTACATATAAAAGGATTCTTTAATCAGGAGGATTTGAAACACATTAATGAAGGGGATATCGTTGATGTTGAATTTGCTGATGGTACAATGAGTAAAGGATTGGTTGATAGATTTTATTCTGCGACTTATATATTACCTGAAGAATTCCAGAAGAAATTTGAACCTACTACAAGAACATTGGCTGCAGACATTCTCCCAATTGGAGAGAATGATTTGGAAGTATGGAAAAAATATTACAAATTAAGTGTAAAAGTCACAAAGAGAACATTTTAGATGGCTGATTTAAAAGTGAATAGAGAAGAGCGATTAGTTGAATTTGCGGGATTTAAGTTCTTGCTAATTGACGTTTCTGATGGACTTGATGTTGAAAAGGTTCAATATCATTCTGCCGTTATAATTGACGGGAATGATAGAGCCTTTATTCGACAAATTGTGAGAAGAATTAGGTCTCATAATAGTGCTGATGTTTACTTAAAACCGGTCTTTATTCTGAAAGGAATCAACATTAACGATCCTTTTGTGAATAAGCTAATTGATGGGACACTTTTCAGTTTAGATCAAATTGAGTTGATTATTCCTGAGGTAGAGAGAATCTTGACAAAGACGAAAGATCTTCATTTTACCAACTCACTTTCTTTTGAAGCGCAGATGATTGAGAAGACAATTTCATTCATGTACACTTGTGAGATTCACGATTTAGAACCGATTCCTTATATCTATTCTTCAAATAATTATTCTTACCCGATTTTATCGGTGAACTTTAGACAACGAGATGAACATATTGCTCTAGATATCCTTGAGCTTGCCGAAAGAGAAGGCATATTTGATTCAACCTATGTTGACAGAACATACTTATGTCCTTCTTGTCAAGGTGGACATTTAACTTACAGAGAGGTGTGTCCTAAATGTGGAAGTTCAAACTCTACTACAGAAGATATTATTCATCACTTCCCTTGTGCATATGTAGGGCCTTTAAGTGATTTTACAAATGAAATTGATGATCAATTAGATTGTCCAAAATGTAATAAAAGATTGAGGCATATTGGTGTTGATTACGATAAGCCCTCAGTTCTTCATGAGTGTAAAGCTTGTGATCATAAGTTCCAAGATTTCAATGTTAAGGCGAAATGCTTAGGATGTAATACTGACAATCTTGTTGAGCAATTGAAAGGTAAGGAAATTCGAAAATATAGTTTGACTAGAAAGGGAGAACTGGCTGCTATTAATGGCTTTGTCTCTACTTCTAAGGATATTGAAGAAATCATAGGTACTGTGAAGTTTGAAACTTTCGTTACCATGTTGAAATATGAGATTGAGCGTTTGAGACAAACAGAGGGAGCATCTAATATTTGTGCTGTGCACCTTTCTAATCCATCTCAGATTTATTCTAAAATGGGATCTGAGGTTCAAAAGGTTCTTCTAAAGGATTTGGTAAAAGTTATTCGTTCAAATATTCGTTCGTCTGATATTATTTCATTCCAAAGTTCTTCAACTATCATTCTTTCAATGAATGAGATTCCGACCAGGATTGCAAAAAGAATTCTTTCTGAAATTATCGATATGTTGAAGCGTTTAATCGCTACAACATTTAAGGACATTGACGTAGAGTTTGAATATGAGGTTATCAAACTAGATTATAAATTATCACCACAATTACATATTCAACAGTTAACGAAAGCCTTTGGCTAGATGTTCGAAGAATTATTAGATAACTATATCCGATTTTTGGATAGCCTTACTGTCGGACATTTCATTCGACTTTTTTGGTTTTATATATTCTTCGAGTTCATGCGTTATTTCCTCTTGGAATTTTTCGTTTTGAACCTCTGGAAACTAAGCGGCCTTTGGAGTAAGAAGAAATATGCTCAAGCTAAGAAGGAGTTCCATTTTGAGTACCCTTTGGTATCCATCATTATTCCCGGAAAAAACGAGGGAAAGCATCTCTACAAACTAGTCACATCACTTAACGAACAAACTTACAAGAACACGGAAGTTATTGTTGTTGATGATGGTTCAGATGATGATACTCCTATAATTGGTAGGGCGCTTGAAAAAGCAGGAATGCTGGATGTCTTTATACGGAATGAAGTCAGAGGAGGAAAAGCTTCTGGTGCGAATACGGCACTACGTTTTACTAAAGGGAAATACATTGTTCACTTAGATGCCGATTGCTCTTATGATCGAGACGCCATTGAGAAAATTATTATTCCTTTCTACTTAGATAGAGATGTCGCCGGAGTTGGCGGAAACGTGATGGTGCGTAATTATGATGAGTCATTAGTTACCACTTTACAAGCTATCGAATACTATGATACCATATCTATAGGAAGGGTTGTGACTTCTTATTTAGGCATTTATAGAGTTATTTCTGGTGCTTTCGGTGCATTTAGGGCAGACGCTTTAGACCAAGTAAAGGGATGGGATATTGGTCCAGGATTAGATGGTGATATAACAGTGAAGCTCAGAAAACTAGGGTATAAAATCAAGTTTGAACAAGAGGCGGTTTGCCTGACTACAGTACCAAATACGGTAAAGAAGTTAACCAGGCAAAGACTCCGTTGGGATAAGTCTCTAATTAGGTTTAGAGTTCGTAAACACAAAGATGTCTTGTTTCCAAATCAGGCCTTTAGCTTCCTTAACTTTTTTGCCTTTCTCGAGAACATTACTTACAATTTGCTCTTGAATTTCAAATGGTATTTTTATTTGGGGGATATGTTGACGAATTATCGTTCAATGCTAGTGAACATTATCATTACAAACGTACTCTTATATACGGCAACCAACTTCTTTAAATTCGTTGTGTACAGTTTGTATAGGGCAAGAACCAATGCTTCATACACCTACTTTTTAATCTACATTCCGTGCATGGTATTCTATTTTGGGTACTACTTAAGGGTAGTGAGAACGATTGCTTACATCCAGGAGTTTTTCTTCAAACAATCTTACAAAGACCCTTGGAATCCAGCAAAGACTTCTATTCATGCCAAGAAAATGAACTTATAATAATTTGTTGAATATGAAGATGTATTCGGTGCCTGCTTGAGAGTGATTTTGTTCACAAGTCCCGTCCAACTGTTCAGTGAAGGCCTCTACCAATTCTACACCTAAACTAGATTCTCTTTTTGGAGCCTTCCATTCGCCATTGTCACGGTATTCAACTCTCGTTGCTCCATGCTCGTCTTGTTGTGCTTGAATTTCAATTTTACCTGTTACTCTGTCTGCAAAGCCATGTTCAATTGAGTTTGAAACCAATTCGTTAAAGATTAAAGCGATTGGTACAATAGACTTTGGCTCAATCCTCTTAACATTTGAATGAATTGAAGTTTCAACTTTTAAGTTGACAGCATATGAAGAAATTAAATCACTAACCAAAGCGTCTAAATAAGATTCTAAATCTATTTCTGTTAATGATTCGGTAGCATACATCTTCTCATGAATAGTGGCCATTGCTGACACTCTGTTAATTGAGTCAGTAAAGTGATGCTTTGTGTTTTCATCTTCAATGTCATGAAGCTGTAAACGTAACATAGATGTAATCACTTGCAGATTGTTCTTTACTCTGTGATGTATCTCTTTCAACATTACTGTTTTCTCTTCATTTGATTTCGACAGTTCCATGTTGGCCTCAACATAATTTATTTCGGTGAAACGAAGTGTTCCCAAAACTTTAATAACCAAGTAAGAAAATACTATTCCTGAAAGAACAATGTTAATTCCGAAGTTGATTTCTGAAAAATCAGTGTACTCTTTTTGAACTCGAACGATTTCACCGGTTCTATCTAAATGTAATATGGTGAATACAATTCCAATGTTCACGAATAAGTTGATGATGCCCCAAATCCTATCAAGAATAAAGAAGACGAAAATGGCCATGCAAATAATCCAGAAAAAGTCTACGAAGTGCCCAAAATTAGAGGTGACCATCATGTTGTAAAAGGCCATTACAGCGGCCATGATCATTGCAATGAATCCAGCCAGTTTGTAATTCTTGAATTGAAAAAGAAGTAATAAAACAAGGAGGCAAAGTGCTGCACCGCCAAGGAGCGGATACATGTTGATGTCATTTTGAACCAAATTAAGGGTGCCGATTGCGGCAAGAACAATCAGGAGAAAGGTGAACAAATTTCGAGTAAGATCAAACTTCGCTTGATGTATCGGATTCTCTTTATTTGATTGAAAGAACTTAGGCATTAATTTCAACTTTGTATAAAACATCCCAAAATTCAGGATAACTTTTATTCACGGATTCTGCGTTATCAATTTCAATTCCATTGTCAGTCAAAGAAGCCGCAATTGCACAGGCCATGGCTATTCTGTGGTCATGATTTGCATGAACCTTTCCCGAATATAACACCTGTTGACCGTGAATTATCATCTTATCATTTTCTAAATCAATTATCAAGCCCAATTTACTAAATTCTTTTTGGACTGTTAATCCACGATTACTTTCTTTATTCTTTAATCTGTGAACTCCATGAATTATAGAATCACCCTTAATTGAAGCGGCTAAGGTAGTGAGAATTGGAAATAAGTCAGGGCAGTTTGTAGCATCAAATTCAAATGGAATTAAATTAGATTTTCGGACAATTAAATTTCCGTTAACCCACTCATATTGAGCATTAGTCAGCTTAAGCACTTCTAAAATTGCTCTGTCGGCTTGCAATGAGTTTTCATCCAATCCTTGTATTTCTATTGGGCCATTAATAGCACCTAAAACTATCCAAAATGCAGCTCCACTCCAATCTCCCTCAATTATGTATTTTTCAGGATTAGTGTATTCTTGATTTCCTGAGATAAAATAAGACTTATTGTCTTTTGATTTAGATGCTATTCCAAAGTCAGCCATCAACTTCAAGGTCATGTCGGTATAGGCATGTGAAACTAAATTGTTGACTTGTATGAGCGAGTCTGATTCAGTCAATGGTAATGACATTAGTATACCAGACAAGAATTGCGAGGACATTGATCCATCAATGTCTATAGACCCTCCATTCATTTTACCATCAATCTCTAATGGAACAAATCCATTATTTGATTTGAAGTCAACGCCAAGTTTAGGGAGGAAATCTGCAAAAGAATTCATAGGTCTTTTGCACAAACTGCCTTCACCTAAAATCTCAAATTTACCTCCAAACGTACTAGCGATTGATGCTGTTAGTCTGATTCCTAAGCCAGATTCGCCGCAATTTAACGAACGCTGAATTTCATTCGTTCTCGGAGAGATAGTAAAGCCGTTTGTGGACGCTTCTATTTCTGAGCCTAATTGTTTTGCGATAGCAAGTATATGTTTAACGTCTTCGCTTGATCCTAAATTGACAAGCTCGCATTTTGAATGACCTAATGCTGCTGCAAAAATTGCTCTTTGGGCATAGCTTTTTGAAGCAGGAGCTTTAACTTTTTGAAGTGCTATTTCAGGTGATACTTTGGCAATCATTTCTTATTCATTACTGCCGTCTGATGACGGATTGATTCTTGATGAATTGCTTCTAGATATTTTATAACAAATTTCTTTGAAAGTCCTGATTTTTCTGAAGCAGCGAACTGTAAACTCTTGATTTCTTCCCATCTTTCAGGTTGAAGAATTGTTATGTTTTGATCTTTTTTATAAGTCCCAATTTCTGAAGCTATTCCCATTCTTTTGGCAATGAGATTTACGAGATCAACATCTATGTCATTAATCTTAGTTCTCAGCGTTTCCAGAGACGCAAAAAATGCTTGATTATCGGTGTTAATATCTCTAACAATCAAATTAGATAATAAGTCGCCCAATTGCTCTGGTGTAATTTGTTGTTTGGCATCTGACCATGCTTCATCCGGAGTGATATGTGATTCTATCATTAATCCATCAAAAGCTAAATCAATTGCCTTTTGAGAAACTTCTTCTAGTATATCTCTTCTTCCACAAATATGACTCGGATCACAAATGATTTTAATGTCAGGGAATTCAGCCCTCAAGCCAATGGGAATCTCCCACATTGGTTCGTTTCGGTAACGTTCACTTTTAAATGATGAAAATCCTCTGTGAATTGCATGAACGTTAGTAATACCAGAGTTTTGAAATCGCTCTATGGCACCAATCCATAAATTCAAATCAGGATTAATAGGATTTTTAACTAACATTTCAATTCCTGTGCCTGCCAGTGCATCTGCAATTTCTTGAACAGTGAAAGGATTGACTGTAGTTCTAGCACCAATCCATAATTTTTTGAACCCGGCTTTCAGGGCTACTTCTACGTGCTGAGCATTGGCAACCTCAGTTATCACGGGTAGGTCAACTTCCTTTCCAGCGTCAATAAGCCATTGTAAACCAATGGCTCCTACTCCTTCAAATGAATTAGGTCTTGTTCTTGGTTTCCAAATTCCAGCTCTAAGAATGTTCACTTTTCCAATAGCCTTTAATCTCTTAGCAGTCTCCATCACCTGTTCAGGTGATTCTGCGCTACACGGACCAGAAATTATAATTGGTCTTCTTAATTGATTGATGTCTTGCATTTAATCTTCTAATTTATTCAATAAACAATGATTAGCCTACTTTGTTTCACAAAAAAAAGCCTCCCTTTTCAAGGAGGCTTTCAATATCGTATATATGCACAGCTTCCCTAGTTCAGTTTTCCGAACCAGTTCCAAGAAGTCATATTTTGTGTCATTTTCATTGTGTTGCAAATCTTTCAAATAATTTATCGATTATCCTAATTAATCTGGCTTCAAATTCCCTATACCTACGGTATAGAAAAAAAAGTTTCCAAAAATGTTTGTTTTATCCGTAATTAATTCGAAACATTTGTCTTGTCCAAATAAGAGACAAAATGAATTTTAGAAATTTAAATACAAATTGGTGGTGGTCTTCTCATAAACATGAGTGGATGGACTAGTTGTATTTCAAATAATATATACAAAGGCTTATCGTACTCACGGTAAGCCTTTTTTTTTGCTTGCCATTTTCCATTCAAGCTTTTTTGCAAATCAAGACTAAAAAATTAAAAATGAAAATATTTACAAATACGCAACAGATCCTCTGCGACACTTTCACTCCAATCAGTACTTTTCTGAGCTTGCGTGATGGTTTTGCAAATGTCTCTCTTTTTGAGAGTTCGGATTATTCATCCAAATCGAATTCTCATTCTTTTATTGGAGTGAATCCAATCGTGACGCTTCAACTTAAGGATGACATTCTTGAGTCACGAGTGCAGGGAGCGTTAAATCAAACTGTAAAAATCAAGAATCAAGAAGATCTTTTGAAAGTGAAAGCTCAGTTTGTCTTTTCCGATAAGGCGAATGCTCATCAAAACGGATTCTTTGGTGTGATTGGATATGATGCACTTCAATTATTTGAAGACATTGAATTGACATCAGTAAAGAACGAACTGCCAGATGTCTTTCTCGCTGCCTACGAATTCGTTTTGATTTTTGATCATTTTCATAATCAGCTCACAATCCTTCATAACACATTTGATTCCAAAGCCAACAAGTTAGCAGTCATCCTAAAGGCATTGAATAAACAAATTGGTGCGAAAAGTGATTTTGAAACTATAGGTGATTTGGAATCCTCAGATACTGATGAGTCATTCAAAGGAAAAGTCAAGGAAGCAAAGAAACATATTCTGAGAGGAGATGTCTTTCAACTGGTGCTATCACGAAAGTTTACCCAAAGATTTGAAGGTGATGATTTTGAAGTGTATCGACAACTGAGAACAATTAATCCTTCTCCATACATGTTCTATTTCGATTTAGAAAAAGCGAAACTCATTGGAGCTTCACCTGAAGCACAAATCAAGGTAGTAAAAGGCTTGGCAGAGATTCACCCTATAGCTGGTACGGTTCGGAAAACTGAAAACCAAGAAGAGAATTTGATCAAGATCAAAGAGCTGCGGGCGGATAAAAAAGAGAATGCCGAGCACATCATGTTGGTTGATTTGGCAAGGAACGATTTGAATCAATATTGCACTGATGTTAAAGTTGAAAAACTGAAGGAAGTACAGTCCTTTTCTCATGTTATTCATCTAGTATCAAGAGTTACCGGACAACTAAAAGACGATTCTTCTTTGGCTGTTTTTGGAGGAAGCTTTCCTGCAGGCACATTATCAGGAGCACCAAAATACAGAGCAATTGAACTGATTGATAAGTATGAAACTGAGTCAAGAGGATATTACGGAGGGGCAATTGGATTGCTGGCAGCCAATGGAGATGTGAACATGGCAATTGTAATTCGTACAGCTCTCTCTCATAAAGGGAACTTGACTTATCAAGCAGGCGCAGGAATCGTGCAGGATTCAACTGCTGATGGGGAATGTCAAGAAGTATATAATAAAGTTAAAGCTGTTGAAACAGCAATTAATAAGGCAAAGAAATCATGAAAATATTACTCATAGATAATTATGATTCATTCACCTACAACTTGAAAAGTTTGTTGGAGAAGGTCGGAGCAGATGTGACAGTTGAGCGAAACGATAGAGTCAACTCAGAGTCAATTGAGAATGCAGATGCCTTGGTGTTTTCACCCGGCCCGGGGATACCTTCTGAAGCTGCACAGCTCATGGATATCGTTCAAACCTATCATACTAGTAAACCAATGCTAGGAATCTGTTTAGGTATGCAAGCTATTGGAGAAATTTTTGGTGGCGAACTTGAATTAATGGATCGACCAATTCATGGATTCTCAGATCGCATTGTGGTTAAAGCTGATTCAATTTTCAACGGATTAGAACATGGATTTGATGCGGCTAGATATCATTCTTGGGTTGTCAAAGAAAGTTCCATCATCAATCCATTAAAAGTGATAGCGAAGAGTCCTGACGAGAAGGTGATGGCCATTAAACATTTTGACCTTCCTATTTATGGATTTCAATTTCATCCAGAGTCTGTTTTGACCGAAGTTGGAGAACAATTAATGATCAATTTTTTAAGCGAAGTAAAAGTAAAGAGTCATGCAAAAATTACTTGAAAAAATATTTGAACATGAGACCCTGACTAGGGAAGAGGCCAAAGAACTTCTAACTCAAATCACAGACGGTAGAGCTAAGGAGGTACAAATTGTAGCTGCCATCTCAGCTCTAAAAATGAGAACTATCTCTGCTGTTGAACTGAGTGGATTTAGAGAAGCACTCCTTGATCAAGCTTTGATTCCAGACTTGTATACCAAGGAAGCTATTGATGTTTGTGGCACAGGTGGAGATGGAAAGAACACCTTCAATATTTCAACTTTAGCGGCGGTAGTTATTGCAGGAGCAGGATACAAAGTCATCAAGCATGGTAACTACGGAGTTTCTAGTTTAGTGGGTTCCTCTTCAATCCTTGAAGAGTTGGGATATCAATTCAGTTCGGGCAATGATTCTTTGAATGAGCAATTACGAGAAACAAACATTTGCTTTTTACACGCTCCATTGTTTCATCCAGCTCTGAAGAGAGTTGGCCCAATTCGAAAGCAATTAGGAATCAGAACATTCTTTAATTACTTGGGTCCTTTAGTGAATCCAGTGCAACCAACTCATCAGTTAACCGGAGTTTATAGTCTCGAATTGATTCGAGTTTACAAGCAAATCTTAAGTAAGGAACGAAAAGAATTCAGAGTTGTTCATAGCCTTGACGGATATGATGAAGTGAGTTTGACTTCAGCATTTAAGATGGCTACAAAAAGTCAAGAGCTCATTTTGTATCCTGAAGATTTGAATCAGAATCCATTAAAAGCGGCTGATCTTTTTTGTGGAGATAGTATTGGAGAAGCGAAAGCCATTTTCATGAATGTATTAGAGGATAAAGGAACAGCCGCCCAAAATTCTGTGGTAGCCACAAATGCTGCATTAGGAATACAGTGTTTCAAACCAGAAACTTCATTCGAAGAATGTTTTCAAGAGGCTATCACAGCCATTGAAACTAAGGCAGCATTAAAGAATTTTAAAAGAACAATAGCATTAAGTAAGAACTCACAAACCATTTCAATATGAATATTTTAGATAAAATACTAGACGTAAAAAGAAGAGAGATCGAAGTCAAAAGAAGGCAACAAACTATTGATGATTTAACAAAACTTCCCGCTTTCAACTCTGAGACAATTTCACTTTCAGAATCCATAAAAAATGGATCGGGGATAATTGCAGAGTATAAAAGATGGTCTCCTTCTGCTGGTAAGATTCAGGATAAACCAATTGAAGAAGTTGTTGAATTCTATAAAGAGCACAATGTTTCTGGATATTCGGTATTGACAGATGAGGAATATTTTGGTGGGAGAGTTGGTGATATTAGAACTGCGAAAAGAGTAGTCGAAGGTCCAGTACTTAGGAAAGATTTTATTATTGACGAGTATCAATTGTTTGAGGCGAAAGCTTATGGAGCAGATGCCATCCTCTTAATCGCAGAAGCTCTAGACGAGTATCACGCTTTGGCTTTAACTACAATGGCACATTCTATTGGTCTTGAAGTTTTGATGGAATTCCATTCGGCCGAGGAGATTGAAAAGTTGAATGATGCAGTAGATGTAATTGGCGTGAACAACAGAAACCTAAAAACATTAGAAACTCGCATTGAAACTTCTGAAGAGATGTTGAAGTACCTGCCTTACAATCAAACCAAGATTACCGAAAGTGGAATCGAGCAAGTGAATCAGTTAAAGTTTTTGTATGATCTTGGTTTTGACGGCGCATTAATTGGGGAGTCAGTATTAAAAAGTCCTGGACTGTTATCAGAATTGACTGCGGCAGCTTTGGGAGCAAAAATTGTCAATCATGAAAGTTAAAGTTTGTGGATTAAAATATGCCTTGAATGTTCAAGAGATCGGAGATTTAAATATTGATTATGCAGGATTCATTTTTGTGTCAGAATCACCCAGGAATGTTGATTATTCGCCTGCTTTGATGCTAGCAATGAACAAGCTAAAGTGCAAGAAAGTAGGTGTCTTCGTGAATGCTCCAACCTACTTTATCAAAGCAAAGGCTGAGTTGTTTAGTTTGGATGCCATTCAATTACATGGGGATGAATCACCTTACCAAATTGAAGCCTTGGCAAAAGATTACGAAGTCATCAAAGTGTTCTCGGTAGATGAAGAATTTGACTTCAATTTGGATGATTATCAATCTGCAGATTACTTGCTTTTTGATACCAAAGGCAAGAAAAGAGGAGGCAACGGAACCAAGTTCAAATGGGATATTCTTGAGAATTATAAGGGAGATACTCCTTTCATTTTAAGCGGAGGGATAGGGCCCGAAGATGCCGAGGAGATTCTAAAAATCAATCACCCAAAGTTTATTGGAATAGATGTGAATTCTGGTTTTGAAACAGAGCCAGGTCTGAAGAATGTCAACGAATTAAAGTCCTTTATTGAGGTTTTGACTTCCAATCAATCCAGCTGTCACACTGATCCCGATAGCTATCGGGAGAAGGTGGAGCCAAAACTTACTAAAAGGACAAAATTATGAACTACTCGATTGACCAAAACGGATATTACGGAAAGTTTGGGGGAGCATTCATTCCAGAACTTTTGCATCCACCAGTTGAAGAACTGAAGAAAGCTTTTTATGCTATTAAAGAAGATGCTAATTTTAAAGAAGCTTATCTTGATTTACTCAAAGACTATGTCGGCAGACCAACTCCTCTTTACTACGCGGAGCGACTTTCAAAAAAACATGAGGCACATGTTTATCTCAAAAGGGAGGATCTATGTCATACTGGTGCGCACAAGATCAATAATACCATTGGGCAAATTTTGCTTGCTCAAAAAATGGGTAAGTGCGAGATTATTGCTGAAACCGGTGCCGGTCAACACGGAGTTGCAACGGCAACTGTTTGCGCTTTGATGGGGATGGAGTGCAAGGTGTTCATGGGAGAAGTTGATATAGAACGTCAAGCTCCCAATGTAGCCCGAATGAAAATGTTGGGTGCAGAAGTTATTCCTGCTGCCTCTGGGAGCAAAACGTTGAAGGATGCAACGAATGAGGCCATTCGTTTTTGGATTAATAATCCATCAACTTATTATATCATTGGTTCTGTTGTTGGCCCTCATCCTTATCCTGAAATGGTAGCTCATTTTCAATCCATCATTTCAGAGGAGATAAGAAAACAGCTTTTTGAGAAGACGGGAAAGTTGAATCCGGATGCCGTCATTGCTTGTGTAGGAGGAGGAAGTAATGCTGCGGGAGCATTCTATCATTTTTTAGATGAGGATGTCGATTTGATTATTGCAGAAGCAGCCGGTCAGGGAATTGATTCTGGAAAGTCAGCGGCGACATCAATATTAGGTACTGAAGGGGTTATTCATGGTTCTAAAAGTTTATTAATGCAAACTGAGGATGGCCAAATAGTAGAACCTCATTCTATTTCTGCAGGATTAGATTATCCAGGGATTGGACCTTTGCACGCTCATTTAATTGAGACAAAAAGAGCGACAGTTCATGCAATTACCGATCAAGAAGCCTTGGATGCCGCATTTATGTTATCCAAAACTGAAGGGATTATTCCTGCACTGGAATCTGCTCATGCTTTTGCAATTCTCGAAAAACAATCATTTAAAAACCAAACGATAGTTATCAACCTCTCCGGTAGGGGTGATAAAGATTTATCTACCTACATGAAATTCTTATGAATCGAATTACTTATTTATTCAAGCAAAAGCCAAAGAACGTCTGCAGTATCTTCGTGACTGCAGGCTTTCCTAATT
>JBLFXO010000045.1:0-16539 GCA_047609865.1 Arenicella sp. | reverse complement strand
TAAAAAAACCGTCCTCACAATAAATGTCAGGACGTTTTTTTTTGCAATCAATTACACTTACGAAACAAAAAGGGCGCTTAGAATATTCTAAGCGCCCTTTTTTATTTAATTTCTCTATTTCAGATCGTCAGTAAAATGACCATCATGTTTTCCTTGCTCCATTTTCTTTTGATTGTAAGTAGCAGAATCTCCTTTCGGAATGGACAATGACATCCAATCTTTTCCTTTGGCATGCTTACCTAACATTACAATTTGCCCGACATGATAAGCGTAATGAGTCGTTTGACGGTTAAAAGCTTCAATCAAGGTATGCTTTTGATTCCGGATGTAAATTGGCCTATCAAAATTTGAAGGCGTTACTCCATAAAGAGCTCCAAATAAACACATCCACCCTTGCTCCCATTTCTCAATGAGTTGCTCTTTAGTCTTAATTTGCTCTTCAAACTCAAGATCTCTTTTTCGCCATTCCTTTTCGCCATCTTCTGTGAGAAAATTAGTCCATCTAGACATCATATTTCCCCAGAGGTGATTTACGATTACAGCAATCGAATTTGAATCTTCGTCCAATCGCAAATGAATATCCTCATCTCTTAATTGGTTAAAGGTTTTATCCCCCAGTGATTTATAATATTCAAATTGCTTTATGACACTATTTAGATAATTTGGAATCATTCTTCCTCGTTAAAGTGATTCCAACCTTGAGCGGTTAATGGAATCATAGTCCCTCCTCTGTCAACGATTGAAGAACCTGAATTTTTATCCACAAAGTGACCAACGACTGTCATGTGTTCATTGTCTTTTATCTTATCGTAATCTTTCTGAGAAATTGAGAAAAGTAATTCGTAATCTTCTCCACCATTCAAGGCAGCCATACTCGCGTCCAAATTAAAATCTCTAGCCGCATTGTAAGTCTCTTGATCTACTGGGATTTTTTCATCATATATGACAACACCTAATCCGCTATGCTTAGCCAAATGAAGTGCTTCAGAAGCTAATCCATCAGAAATATCAATCATAGAAGTTGGCTTCACACTCATTTCTTTCAAAAAGTGAATGATGTCTTTCCTGGCTTCAGGTTTCAACTGTCTTTCTAAAATATAATCTACGCCTTCTAATTCTGGTTGCATCTCAGGATTATCTTTATAAACTTCTTTTTCTCTTTCAAGAATCTGCAAGCCCATATAAGCTCCACCTAAATTTCCAGAAACAACAAGAAGATCATCTTCTTTTGCACCAGATCTATAAACGACTTCCTCTTTTGCAACTTCACCAATTGCCGTAATAGAAATGATCAATCCCGAAGTAGAAGAAGTAGTATCTCCACCAACTAAATCAACTTGATACAGTTCACATGCCTTATGAATTCCTTTATATATCTCTTCAATTGCCTCAGTAGAAAACCTACTTGAAACAGCTATAGAAACAGTGATGTGAGTAACATCACCATTCATAGCGTAGATGTCAGAAAAATTGACAACTGCCGCTTTATATCCTAAGTGCATCAAAGGAACATACATCATGTTAAAGTGGATTCCTTCTACCAACATATCTGTAGAAATAAGTTGATACTTATCACCTACATCAATTACAGCGGCATCATCTCCTACCCCCATGACAGTGTTGTCACGGTATTTTTTAGTGTCTTTTGTAATCCTATCGATTAAACCAAATTCACCTAACTGTTCTAATTCTGTTCTGTTCTCCATTCTTAATTTAATCTAAAGATCCAATCATTTTCTTTGGGTCAACCCACTCTTCATATTTATCCGCAGGAACATACCCTAAACGAATCGCTTCTTCTTTCAATGTAGTTCCGTTTGCATGAGCTGTATTAGCTATTTCGGCAGCCTTATAATATCCAATCTTGGTGTTTAAAGCAGTTACTAACATTAATGAATTGTTTAATAATTCTTGAATTCTAGCGTTGTTTGGCTCGATTCCTTTCGCGCAATTCTCATTGAACGAAACACAAGCGTCACCTATTAATCTAGCCGATTGCAATAAGTTTGCCGCCATCATAGGTTTGAAAACATTCAATTCATAATGTCCCTGAGTTCCAGCAACTGTTACAGCAACATCATTACCCATTACTTGAGCACACACCATTGTGATAGCCTCAGCTTGAGTTGGATTTACTTTACCAGGCATAATGGAAGACCCTGGCTCATTTGCCGGAATCATTAATTCTCCAATTCCTGATCTCGGACCTGAAGCCATCATCCTAATATCGTTTGCAATCTTATTTAATGAAACTGCTAATTGTTTCAATGCTCCGTGAGATTCAACTATCGCATCATGCGCAGCTAAAGCCTCAAATTTATTCTCAGCAGTAATAAATGGTAAGCCAGTAAATTCAGCAATGTATTTGGCAACCAAAACATCATATCCGGCAGGAGTATTCAATCCCGTTCCTACCGCGGTTCCACCTAAAGCAAGTTCAGATAAATGAGCCAATGTATTTCTCAAAGCTCTTAAGCCATGATCTAATTGAGAAGCATATCCTGAAAACTCTTGTCCCAATGTCAAAGGAGTTGCATCCATCAAGTGAGTTCTTCCAATTTTCACTACCTCTTTATATTCAACTGACTTTTTTCTGAACGTATCAAGTAATCCTTCAACACCAGGAATCGTTGTTTCTAAAATCATTTTGTAAGCAGCAATGTGCATACCTGTTGGGAAAGTATCATTTGAAGATTGTGATTTATTCACATCATCATTGGGAGTCAAAGTTTTTTCACCTTCTCCAATTTTATGTCCAGCCAATTCATGTGCACGGTGAGCAATAACTTCGTTCACATTCATGTTAGATTGAGTTCCAGAACCTGTTTGCCAAATCACTAATGGAAATTGGTCATCAAGCTTTCCAGCCAAAATTTCATCACAAACAGCCGCAATTGAATCTCTTTTTGAAGCATCTAACACTCCTAATTCACAATTTGTGTAAGCCGCTGCCTTCTTTAAGTAAGCAAATCCTCTTACTACTTCTATTGGCATTGATCCCGCAGGACCAATTTTAAAGTTATTTCTAGAACGCTCAGTTTGAGCACCCCAGTACTTGTCAGAAGGTACTTTCACCTCTCCTATTGTATCTTTTTCAATTCTAAATTCCATTTATATTCAATTTATTTGAGAATTAATATTAAATTAGCG
Organism: Arenicella sp.; assembly: GCA_047609865.1. Taxonomy (GTDB): domain Bacteria; phylum Bacteroidota; class Bacteroidia; order Flavobacteriales_D; family Crocinitomicaceae; genus Paracrocinitomix. The sequence continues at coordinate 13,389 of JBLFXO010000045.1, read as the reverse complement.
CTATAATTATTGACAAAAATAACATAAAATCATGGTTGCATTCGGTCTAGCTTTATTTCTTGTAATTGGATTACTAGCAATGTGGGTATTAACTTTCCTACTTGGATTCGCTGTTCCGTTTTGGTTAACATTAGGAGCAATGGAGATGTTAAGACCTAAAAGACTTAAAGAATCTGCAGATTCAGAATAGACCCCTGATTTATAACGATATTAAAAAAGCTTCTAAATTTTTAGAGGCTTTTTTTATGCAATTTCTAGAACTCTTTCGGGTGGTCTTCCGATAACAGCTTTATCACCATTCACAAAGATTGGTCTTTCAATCAATTTTGGAAACTTAACCATAGCATCAATCCACTCTTTTTCAGACAATTCTTTGCCTTTAAAGTTTGCTTTGAAGTCAGGTTCACCCTTTCTAATCAAATCTTTAGCTTCAATTCCTAATTTTTTAAGGATATCCGTTATTTCTTTCACATTTGGAGGGTTATCCAAATATTTATATTCTTCAAATTCTATGCCCTTTTCAGACAGTATTTCCACTGCGCAGCGGCTTTTTGAGCAACGATTGTTGTGCCAAATTTTCATTTTTACGTTTTAAGGATATTATTATTGGCTAAATTTAGACAACTTTTTAAGGAATACTAACGTATTACAAACGTTACTAACCTTGTTTACGTCATTAGATTACATGAATAAAGCAAAAGTCATATCGGTTTTTATGATCCTAAGCACCCTCTGGTCGTTTGGGCAATTCAATACTACTGGCACTGCAGTTGCTGGTGCTGGATGTAATGAATTTGATATTACTCCAAATAGTAATAATCAAACAGGTTCAATGTATTCTTTGGCACCAGTGAACCTTAATGCTGACTTTTCATTACTTTTTAAGGTAAACTTTGGATGTGATGGATTTGGAGGTGAAGGATTAGCCTTTGTGCTTCAACCTGGAATTTGGGCAACCGGAACTGGTGATTTTGGAATGGGTTATCAGGGCTTGACAAACACCGTTGCTATAGAATTTGACACCAGAGACAATCAAGCGTCTGGACAAACAACAAATTTTGATATTCCTGGTGATCATGTTTCAATCATGTCAAACGGAAATATAAATCACAATTTGGCATCCTGCCTTACAGGCTTACCCCTTGACCCAATCAGCACTCTAGTAAGTGATGTAGAAGATTGTCAAGATCATATGATTGAAATCATTTGGACTGCAGGGGTTTCTCAAACCTTAGAAGTGAAGGTTGATGGAGCTACTTCAATCACACATACGAGCAATATGATAGCCAACGATCTCAGCGGAATCTCGGTTGTAAATTGGGGATGGACTGGATCAACATCTATCTTTTCAAACAAACAGTCAGTTCAGGTGGCATTATGCCCATTCTTTGGATTCTCAGCGACAAATTGCCCAGGGCAACTAATAAACTTTACAGATGCATCTTTAAGTCAGAACACCATTGTTCAATGGGATTGGGATTTTGACGGTTTCATAATGAACAATGCTGGTCCTACTCCATCTTACACTTTCGTAACTGCAGGAAATCATCCAGTTACATTAACCGTCACTGATGATCAAGGTTGTACTTCTGATACAATTGTTGATGTTGGTGTTGGATTTGAAGTTACTGCAACTGCAGACAACTTACTTATTTGTCCAGGAACTGATGCAGACTTACTCGCTGAGGGAAATCCTTTCGTAGGAAATACCTGTTGTTTTGAATTGCATTGTTATGATTTCTGGGATGATGGCTGGGGAAGCGCTGAAGTTGAAATTTTTGTTGACGGAGCGTCTCAAGGCACCTACTTCCATCCTAACAATGGTAACGGTTTAACGAGCACTGAAATATATACTTTTTGCTGGGACATAGGTGCCGTTATAGATTTGACCGTAAATATTTCTGGTGGATCGCAACCTCAAGAAAGCGCAATGTTTTTAGTTGATGCTGCTGGAGATACTTTGGTAGAGATTTTGAGTGATTTTATGTCAGGTTCTGGAACTTGGGTTGATGGCGCTAGTGTACAATACACCGTTGATTGCGGTGTGGCACCTCCGGCCTACACCTATTCTTGGGATAATGTAGGGGATTTGAACCTGCCTCTTACTGCTGACCCTACCGCAACTGTCAATACAATGACAACTTATACTGTTGATGTAACTGACCCAAATACAGGATGTGTAATTCAAGAATCTGTGACTATTGACGTTTATCCCGAACCAACTGCTGTTATTAGTGGTAATGAAACGGTATGCCAAGGTGATGATGCAGACTTAACAATAACGTTTACGGGCCCTACCCCCTACACAGTTGATATTGCAGGTCCTGGTGGACCAATAAATATAACTGGCATAATGGCGAGCCCTTACACTTTATCAGTGCAGGATGACGGGAATTATACAATAACAGCATATACAGGAAATGGGTGCGCAGGTAACCCTGTGGGCAGTGGAACTGGAATAGTAACTGTAATTATCCCTCCTAATGTGTCAATAGCTACAGATGCTACATATTGTGACGGAGACCCTTTAATAGACTTAACTGTGACTTCTGCAAATGGCGGAAACGTTGATTGGTATAATAATGCAGCTTTAAATCCACCAATTTTAGCAACCGGAAATACTTTTACTCCAGGAGCAACTATTGGTGCTACAACTTATTACGCAGCTGAGTCTGAACTTGTTTTGGGATGTCAAGGTCCTTCTGATCAAGTGACAATAACGATTAATCCTGTACCAGCTGCCCCGGCAGTGACAGGGAACACAATTTATTGTGAGGGTGATATCCCTATTCCAAATGTAGCAATTCCAACCAGTGGTGGAAACATAACATGGTATGACAATCCTCTTCCTGCAACGATAGTTTCGACATTTGATGATTATGCACCAACTCTGGTGGTAGGAACATTTAGTTTTTACGTAACTGAAACTGCTCTTGGATGTGAAAGTCCTGCAACTCAAGTTACTTATACCGTTAAACCAACTCCTGGGGCTCCTGCAGTTTCGGGAACAACTTTATATTGTGAAGGTGATGTCCCAACAGACTTAACGGCTGCTCCAAATTTAGGTGGTCAAATATCATGGGAAAACACATCAAACATTCAACTGGGAACTGGAGCAACTTGGACTCCTCCTCTAGTTAATGGAGCAACAATTTACTGGGTATATGAAGAACTAAATGGCTGCCAGTCTGATTCTACAGAAGTAACTATTAATGTGGATGCAGCCCCAGCGGTGAATGTGACACCTGAATTATATATCTGCGCTGGAGATTCTGTCCAAGTGACCGCAAGCAACAATGGATATGCCATTACTTGGGATGATGGACAAACTGGAGAAACTGTCTTTTTAGGGCCAGATACAACTACGATATTTGTAGTGACAGCAACTAATCCTTCATGTGGTTTCGCTGAGGATAGTATTACTATTCATGTGAATCCTCTCCCGGATATTTTGGCTGGAAATGACACTTTAATTGGAATTGGCGGAGAAGTTACGCTTTGGGCTGAATCTTCAGGAATAGTTACTTTTTCTTGGATACCTGACGTTGATGAGTGCGTTGAAACGAATTGCAGTGTGATTTATGATGTTCCAGACCAAGCGACCCTCTATGTTGTATTTGCACTTGATCAAAACGGATGTGAAAATACAGATAGTGTTCTTGTCGACATCAATGGATATATGGATGTTTTTGTTCCGAATATCTTTTCACCTAATGGTGATGGATTCAATGACAACCTTCAAGTCTATGGACCTAGGTTATTCAACTATCAAATAGAAATCTATGACAGATGGGGGAAAAGAGTATTCAGATCTGACGAACAAAAAGACTATTGGGATGGAACTATTAACGGATCGAATCTATCTCCACAAACCTTTGTTTATATGCTAAGTGGGGAAACAGTTCTTGGAGAAAGGATTGTACAAGAGGGAAATGTGTCAATAATTAAGTAATTTTCCCAACCACTGTTAGTTAATTCACGTCTACCTTAATAAGAAACCTATTTACATATGAAAAAAACTTACTTCACTCTTTTGGCATTATTCTTTGGACTTGCAGTTCAAGCTCAGTTGACGCCAAATCAGCCAACAACTCCGGCAAATGGAGCGCAACATGCTCAATGGGCAGTAAACCAAAATAAAGCTCCGGGCGATTCTTGTGGTGCATATTACAATAATCATATTGGGTTCGTGAAAAATGCTGGATTTGTATATTATCAATCAATGCGTCAGGGGAATGTGACAGAGTCAACTCACAACAGTGGATTCGCACAAAAGTTTACTTGTCCTCAACCAATTGAAGTTAGCGGAGTGCAATTTTACTCATTTGAGTTGAACCCTCTTTTAGATTCGATTATGGCGATTACTATTCTTCATGATTACACAACTGTAAATGACTCAGTTGGAACTGAATTGGCAAGGGATACAGTTTGGGTAAAGCATCAAGCTTTTTCTACACTAACATCTGATATGCTTGTGAACAGTCTGTTTGACACACCTGTCACTGTTACAAGTGATTACATTGTTACAGTCATGACTCCAACTGATGATTCATTAAAAATATTGACTACAGACTATATTGGAGATGATGGAAATATGGACGGTGATGCATACATCTTCTTCGAAAACTTAGCTTACCCTAGCTTTACAGGATATTACAATATGTTCGCTTATGGTGCAGGTTTTGATTATGACTTTTATATTGCTCCAAGAATCAAGTATGATTTACATGACCAATTTCTTCTTTCAGATGACACGATTTGTCCTGGAGTGATTAATGCTACTTGTGTTGACTATACTCAGTTCCCAATTTATAGTGACGAGCAATACAATGGTTTTTATACCACACCAACTGATCATATATTATGGTTATGGGGAGATGGTTTTCAAAACACTGACTTACTGACTGCTTGTCATACTTATAATAATGCAGGTGACTATACCATTCAATTAAATGACACCTTATTTCGCCATGATTTTTCTTCAGCTTTTTGTATTGGAAGCTCAACACAAGCGATTCATGTAATTGATGATCCAGTACCGAATTTCACATTCAGTATGGGAGGTTCAATAATTGACTTCACTTCAACATCTTCAAACTATGATTCATTGTTTTGGGATATGGGTGATATGACAACTTATTCTGATTCTGTTACTTTATCTCATGACTTTGATAGCTTAGGAACATTTGACGTTTGGTTATTTGCTTATAACGAATGCGGTATGGATTCAATCATGATTCAAGTTACAACTAATGATGTTGGATTCGACACCTATGATTTTGATTTCAATATTTATCCTAATCCTTCAAACGACAACGTGACTGTTGACGGAGTGATTGAAGGTTCTAGAATCGAGTTGATGAACATATTAGGCGAAGTTGTTTATTCAACAACTGCTAACGGAACAAAAGAAAAACTTAATGTTTACGAATTAAGCAGTGGTACCTACTTTGTAAAGGTTAGTACTGACTTAGGTCAAGTCACTAAAAAATTAGTGGTCAGACATTAAAATTGACTAAAAAATTTAAAAGCGCATTCGACTATCGACTGCGCTTTTTTTTTGTCCCATTTTTTAGCGAGATTTGCATATGGAAAGAAAAAAGTCTATAAATCCAATAACACTCTTTTATGTGCTTGTTGGCTATGTAGTATTACAGTTTTCATGGTGGCTGTATTTAATCTTCTCTCTTTATAAACAGACTTATAGCCTAGAACAATTAGAACATAAAACATGGATGCTTATTGGAGAAGGATCTGTTTTTTTACTTATCCTTTTGAGTGGTTTTTACATTATTAGAAAAGCCTTTAAACGAGAGAAAGAACTCAATAAACTTCAAGAAAATTTTTTACAATCAGTGAGCCATGAATTGAAAACACCCATTTCGTCTGTCGGACTTTATCTTCAAACACTTCAAAAAAGAGAGTTAGACGAAGCAAAGCGTCAAGATATTTATGGCAGATCCCTAGCTGAAATTGAGCGATTAAACATGCTAGTTTCTGACATCTTAACTGCCAGAAATATTGAAAGTCAGAATTACTTCTTTGCAAAAGAGAAGTTCAACCTTAATGAGTATTTACTTAAAACTATAGAGAGACTTCAGGATTCTGTATTAAAGAATCACAGTGTTGAGCATAACTTAGAAGAAGTCCTTGGGGAGCTTGACAAGAATGCTATGGATTCAATTGTCTATAACTTAATTGAAAACGCGGTAAAATATTCTGACGAAGGAAGTCTCATTTCATTCAGTTTGAAGAAGGCATCATCCAAAATAATTTTTGAAATTCAGGATAAGGGAGTTGGGATATCTGATGACCTTAAGGAAAAAGTATTTGACAAATTTTTTAGGATTGAAAACGAGACGACCAGAAAATCTAAAGGAACTGGCTTGGGATTACATATCACAAAATTCTTGGTGACGGGACAAGGTGGAAGTATTAAATTAAAAGACAACACTCCTTCTGGATTGATTGTCCAAATTGAGTTTGATGAACAAAAATAAGGTTGCATTATTAATTTTAGATGGATGGGGACATGGTGACCATTCAAAGTCAGATGGCATATTTAATGCAAATACGCCTTATGTAGATTATCTTGAAAAGAACCGAGCCTCTGCAGAGCTATTGACGCACGGAGAGCATGTCGGCTTGCCAGAAGGTCAAATGGGCAATTCAGAAGTAGGTCATTTAAATATTGGTGCAGGCCGTGTGGTTTATCAAGAACTCACAAGAATCAACAAAGCAATTGAGGACGGAGAATTCCAAGAAAACCAAACAATTCTTAAGGCCTTTCAAAAGGCAAAATTACAGAACAAGAAAGTCCATTTTATAGGACTGGTATCTACGGGTGGAGTACATTCATCTCTGGATCATTTAATGTCTTTAGTTGACATGGCCGAAGAGAACGGAATTGAGAACAGTTACATTCATGCCTTCACTGACGGGAGAGATTGCAATCCGACAACTGGTTTAGGTCATTTAACAAGCTTAGAAAATCATCTGAAAAATAAAAAGACCAAAATCGCATCACTCATTGGCCGCTATTATGCAATGGATAGAGATAAGCGTTGGAACAGAATCAAAATTGCTTACGATCTTTTGATTCATGGTAAAGGAGAAAAATTTAATTCTGCCGTTGAATCTATACAGGCATCTTATGACCAGGATATTACTGATGAGTTCATTACAGCAAATGTGATTTGTGAAAATGGATCAGCAATTGCCACAATTGAAGACGGTGATGTCGTAATTTCTTTCAATTTTAGAACAGATAGGTGCAGAGAAATCACAATGGTCTTAACCCAGAACGACTTCCCTGAAGAGCAGATGTCAACTTTAGATTTAACTTATTTGACCATGACGAATTATGACAAAACCTTTAAAGGGATTGATGTCATATTTGAAAAGGACAACCTACTTCAAACAATTGGTGAAGTTGTTGCGAATAACAAGCTCACCCAACTAAGAATCGCTGAAACTGAAAAGTATCCTCATGTGAGTTTCTTCTTTTCTGGTGGACGAGAAAAGGAATTTGAAGGTGAATCAAGAATCATGGTCCAATCACCAAAAGTGGCGACCTATGATTTACAGCCAGAAATGAGTGCTCACGAAATCAAAGACGCTGTCATAGATTCTATGAAGACTACGGCTCCAGATTTCATTTGTTTAAACTGGGCGAACACAGATATGGTAGGTCACACAGGTGTTTATGATGCTATTATTAAAGCCGCTGAAGAAGTGGATGGCTGTGTGAAAACTGTAGTAGAAGAAGGAGAAAAACTAGGTTATTCTTTTGTAATTATAGCAGACCATGGTAATTCTGACTTCGCCATTAATCCTGACGGCAGTCCCAATACAGCTCACTCATTAAATCCCGTTCCCGTAATTGTGATCAATAATGATGCATCTGAATTAAGAAATGGTACGCTCAGGGATGTTGCACCTACTATATTGAATCTCATGGGATTAGCTCAACCTTCAGAAATGACGGGTAAATCATTGATTAAATCGGTTTAGAATACGAATTTTTGCTAATTTCTAACGTTAGTTATAGCTGAATTACGTAAATTGCCGGTCTACTACTACCTGTGATTATGAAATTTTCTTTTTTCTCACTTTTTGGGCTGATGATGTTGAACACAGCGTTAAACGCTCAAGTTATTAACGGCTATGCCGAAGTTACTGGTGTTGCCGGAGCGGTGTTCACTTTAGGGAGTATTGATGAGACTGCTGATGCCTTTGAAGATGATGAATGGGTGGTTGTCATGCAAATGCAAGACAATACTATTGGAGATGTCACTGACGCCGACAGTTTCGGTGATTTAGGAAGTATAAACTCTGCTGGCCTTTACGAAATTCGCCAGATTGATTCTCACACAGAGACCGCAGGAACTCCCACTACTATTACCTTAAAAAACGCTCCCAATAACACTTATAGCGCTTGCGCTAATTGCACGGTTCAATTAATAACTTTTAGAGAATACGGAGCACCAGACTACACAACCACGGCCGACATGAGTGCACTAAGTTGGGATGGTCAAATTGGAGGCGTCTTAGCATTTTATGTTCCAGGTAAATTAACGTTAGCACATAATTTAGATGCAGACGTAGATGGGTTTAGAGGAGCAGGACCTAACGCGGGAGGTTCAGCTGGTTGTCAAGGGAATTCAAATTATAGAGTAGTGAATCAAAATAACATGGCGGATAAAGCCGAAGGAATCTACAAAAACACAACCGCAACTTATGCTGCAGGAATTGGGAAGATCCTTAACGCTGGAGGTGGTGGAGGAAGCCACAACGGCGGCGGTGGAGGTGGAGGAAACTTCACAGCTGGCGGAAGAGGTGGACCAGGATGGAATAACTGCAGTCCTGGCGCTGGAGGATTAGGCGGAATTTCATTATCCGCAAACATTGCTGTAGGAAGAGTATTCATGGGCGGCGGTGGTGGCGCTGGAGAAGGAAATAACAACCTGGCAACGGATGGCGGAAATGCCGGCGGAATAATACTAATAAAAGCAGACGAAATTGAAACGGTGGCTTGTGCAGGACTAACAGTATCTGCGAACGGAGAAGATATCGCTTTTGCTGGAAATGATGGCGGCGGCGGCGGCGGAGCGGCAGGGTCTATCGTGTTTGAAGTAAACACCTGGTCAATTAATGCAGCCTGCCCCTTAACTGTATCTGCAGATGGAGGAGATGGCGGAGGAGTGAATAGCGGAGGAACCCATGGCGGAGGTGGGGGCGGTGGTCAAGGCGTAGTCTTCTATTCAACAACTGAACCAGCATCTAACGTAATAACTACCGCTACCAATGGAATCGGTGGTTGTAACAATAATTCTAATCCTTGTAATTCTCAAGCTGGTGACGGCACGGGTGTTGATGGCTCTGGAGTGATGGAATTACTGACTGGGCCATTGCCTATTCAATTACTTAGCTTCAATGCTTTCCGAGTTCAAGATGAAGTGGAGTTGACATGGTTAACAGCCTCTGAAACTGAGAATGATTACTTCGTAATTGAAAGATCAAATAACGGTTTTCTTTGGTTGACTATAAAACAAGTGAATGGATCAGGAAATAGTATGAATGAGGTTGATTATTCTACAGAAGATAGAAACCCATATTTAGGGACTAATTATTACCGATTAAAGCAAATAGACTTCAATGGAGATTCAACGTATTCAGAAGTTAGAAGAGTGGATTTTGAAGGACAAAACACAACGATTTATCCTAACCCAGCTCAAAATGAAATTAATATTATTACAGTCGGAGCGGGAACTTATGATGTTAGTCTCTACAATTCTATTGGCCAAAGAGTTCCAGTTTCGAAAGTTTTTGAAAATGGCAAATGGGTTCTTAATACTTCAAACTTGCAATCAGGAATATACTTTGTTCAGATCATCTCTTCTCAACATAAAGAGATTCTTAAGATTACCATAGAACACTAAAGTAATTTCTTTGGAGGACCAGCAACGAAATCCTTGAGATAAGCAGGCTCAAAATAAGCCACATCCTCAAAATTTCCTTCTTTGAATTTGTCCTCGCTTAGACTTATCATCCCTTTAGCCGAAACTTCAATATCAAGTTTAAAACTGTGCTCATCTGAGCCAAACATTTCTTGACATTTCTCTGCTCCAGGCCCAATAAACGTAATTTGCTTGCCCAAGAACCCCTTCAAATTCTCACTTTCCACTACCAACGCATTTGTAGCTTGAATTTCTGTTAGATTTGTCGCATACAATGCAGTATAGACTTCCATTCTACGTGCGTCAAACATTGGGCAAATTAATCCATCCCTTACATCAGCTTGATTAGCTAACGCCTTCAAAGAATTGATTGAAATAAGTGGGATATCTAAACCATAACACAATCCTTTTGCGGTGCTGGTTCCTATTCTTAATCCGGTATAAGAACCAGGCCCAGCGCTCACAGCAACAGCATCCAAATCCTTAATGTCAATTGATGATTCAGCCAATACTTCTACAATGAATCCATTCAGTTTCTCGGCATGAGAATAATTATCAGAAGCGAGTTCTTTGCATGACAAAAGCTCGCCGTCTTTGGCAAGCGCAACAGAACATGTTTTGGTAGCAGTTTCTAGGTTAAGAATTAGGGCCATTTAATTAACAATCAAAATTTCAACTCGTCTATTTGACTCTTCTTCTTCAAAGCTATTAGGCTTTTCAAATAACATTTCAGTGTTACCAAAACCAGTGGCCTCTATTCTTTCAGGAGATATTCCATTGTTCTTCAAAAATTTCTTCACCGCCCTAGCCCTATCTTCAGAAAGCTTTTGAACCTTGTTATTGTTTTCAATGTCTGGTGCATTTACATGTCCCTGAATGTCAATCCTAACTTCATCATTAACCGCTAAAAAACCCAACAACCTCTTAAGTGCGGGCATTGCAATTGGAACAAATTCATCTGAGTCTTGCTCAAATTTTATATCCTCTAAAAGTAATTTTTTACCTGGCGCCAATTTCTCTAATTCAATCAAGATCTCAGCATTGTCTTTGATTCCCTTATTAAGGGTCACGTCTTTCACAAATAAGAAGTACCCAGGCGTATTAGATTCGAAATGAAGATCCTTCGCCTTAGCAGCATCAAAAATGAAGTCAGTCCCCAAAAAGAGTGCGTTATCTTGACCCAAGCCACTTACAATCATGTTAGCCTCAACGGGCTCCATTCTTTCTTTATCCCTTATTCTAACTCTAATGAAAGTACCTGCCTTGTCTTCTCTAAAATCTTGAATTTCTGAAAGAGTCCGACTTATCTGACCAATTCGACTGTACTTAATTCTTACTTTACCTTCATAAGTTGAATTTGTATGAATCATCAAGTAAAATACATCTTCAGGCTCAGTATCAACAGAGGGTTTAAAATTTGAATCTTTTTTATCGTCAGAAGCCCCTTTATCGTAGTAAGAAGACATCTCAGAAAGAACTGGTTTTACCTCATCATTCTCAAGTTTTTCACAAAATGAATTATCGTCCGCTTTGAATAAAAAGTAGCTAAAGTCAACATTGTTTTCCGTGAATATTTCAAATTCAAATTTGCCCTTCAAACTAGGTTCAAGCCTTAGCCAAACCGAATTTGATTCATGAAAATCTGGATAGATACTCATAAAATCATCTCTGTTTCCATAATTCCCCGGAAACTGAACATGAGACTCCGAATTATAGTCCAATACTTCTACGGCACCAAAGCAATCTGCAAAGGAGTTTGAGTAATGCATTTTAAAGCCTTGAGAAAAAGAATTTAAAGCAATGCAATAAGTTAATATGGTTACAATTCGACCTAACATTATCCGTCAATATACAAATATACGCTATTTTTGGCCTAATGTTCATTAATCATGCCAAACCGACTTAGATGGAGCAAATGAAAACAATGTACGAGAAGCTTGGTGATGAGAGGCTTAAAAAAATGGTTGATGTCTTTTATGAGCACGTCTTCGTTAATCCGATAATCGGATCCTTATTCCAAAATTCTGATCAAGAAATGGTAAAGGACAAGCAGTTTTGTTTCCTCACTCAATATTTAGGTGGACCCTTGAGATACTTTGATAAGTATGGCAATCCTAAGATGCGAAAAAAACATATGGCTCATAAAATTGATGAGGCGGCCAGAGAAGAATGGCTGAGATTGATGAAAATCGCAATTTGGACATTAGATTGGGAAGAAGAAAATAAGAATGCTCTTTACAACTGCTTCCCTACCCTAGCTGCTCATATGCAAAATCATTAATAAAAATTGTTGGTGACTTTTTAGCAATTTCTGCTTATATTAATTGGACGTTAAGCCCAATATGAGAAAGTTCTTCCTTGCATATTTTATGATTTTGACTGTTTCCATAGCTGGATTTGGACAAGAAAATGCTGCCCAAGAAGATTATATTCCCTGGGGTGTGAAGCTGAAATGGGCCGATTTTCAGGGCGAGATTCCAAAAAACAGCAAATTTGACGCCTTAACTCATTCAGCAATAAGCCTGAACTTTGAAGGAGCAAATGTCACTTTAAATTTTGATATTGAAACTATCTTTTCACCTGTAGACTCTTGGAAGAAAGTTGGAGTTGATGACTACATATTAAATCATGAGCAAGTCCACTTTGACATTACTGAGTACCATACAAGACTACTCAGAAAACGCCTTAAAGCTCACAAATTCAAAAACTTCGCATCAGTTGAACCAGATATAATGAGAATTTTCAATGAGGCTTCATCTGCGGCCAATGCCATGCAAGTAAAGTATGATGATGAGACTGATCATTCTATCAATAGAAAAAAACAGGCCAAGTGGAATAAGAAAATCAAAAAACTATTGAGCAAAACCAGCACTTATAAAAAAGCCTCCTTCAAAGTAAGTATCTCTTATATAACTAGTTAACATTATGAAAACCCTCTCCCTCCTACTCTTTTCCTTAATCTCTATTAGTAGTTTTTCAGCCGACAAAGACTGGAAATGCATAAGAGAAGATGGCTCAGTCGCCTTCTCCTTAAAAGCAAAATTTACTAGCAAGTTCTCAGAAGGCTTAGCAGATGTCAAAATCTCGAGAGTAGAGAATAACGCTTGGGTTTCTGAATATGGATTCGTGAATACTAAAGGTGAACTCGTTATCCCTTGTCAATTTGATAAAATCAAAGGCAGAGGGTTTGTTTTGGGCCGAGCTTGGGTAAGAAAAACAGGATCTAAATATTGGACATTGATTGACAAAAATGGTACTGAAATACCGACAAAAGATTACAAAAAGGTTGGCTATATTTTTGAGCAAAACGAAGGCGTGATGGCTGTTTATGTAGATGGGAAAATGGGATTTATCAATGAAGACGGAAAAGAAATAATTCCATGTAAATACACAGGTTCAAGTTCATTTGATGAAGGTTTGGCATGTGTTG
>JBLFXO010000044.1:0-16657 GCA_047609865.1 Arenicella sp. | reverse complement strand
GAATAATGTGTCATAGTTTGTTCCGTTTTCCCACTCAGCGAAGAATTGTTCGAATTCTAATTTCAATGGTAAAGTAGTTGTAAAGCCAGATACATCTATAGTAGCTGAAGTTACAGTTGCGTCTTCATCAACTCCTGATGAACCATCAGAATCTGAATCAATCAATACCCAGTTTGTATTGGTAGTTGATAATAAGGCAGGAATAAAGAATGATGAACCAGCATCATTAGCATGTCCAGTGTTCGTGATTTCGAAATCAACATTGCCACCTTGCGTTGCAGCAGTCCATGTTCCGAATCCTGCATCAAAGTTTTCAGTGTAATAAGCATTTCTATCTTGGGTTTGATCCACATCTCTCATGTCTGTGAACGTAATACCATTTGGAGAATGCTTTACTGTACTTCCCATTGTAACTTGGGAGTTAGCGTATGGTGCCTGTGCAAAAGTTGCACCGGTTGCTAAAATAGCACCTAATAAAAAGTAGATTTTTTTCATAACTATGATCTTATAATTTTTCACGAAGATAAAAAATTAAATGCTTAATGTCTAACTAAATACGAGCAAAGCTTGTAATCTTATACTGGCCTAAACCGTTTCTTCCATGTAAGCTTCAATGGGTAAGCAAGCGCAAACTAAATTTCTATCACCGTAAGCGTTGTCCACTCTTCTAACCGGAACCCAGTATTTGTTAGACTTTAGATAACTAACAGGATATGCAGCCTGTGTTCTAGAATAAGGGAAGTTCCACTCATCTGCTGTTAGAATTTCAGCTGTATGAGGCGCATTCTTTAATAGATTATTATCCTGGTCTAAGCCTTTAGATTCAATATCATTTATTTCTTGTCTGATAGATTTCATTGCTTCAATGAACCTATCAAGTTCTGCTTTGTCTTCAGATTCTGTTGGCTCAATCATTAAAGTCCCTGCCACAGGGAAAGAAACTGTAGGCGCATGGAAGTTATAATCAATTAACCTTTTAGCAATATCCGCAACCTCAACACCAGTCGTTTTTTTGAAATCTCTGCAGTCAACAATCATCTCGTGAGCAACTGTTCCGCTTTCACCAGAATACAATACATCAAAATGACCTGCTAACTCTGTTCTCAAATAGTTTGCATTCAAAATTGCATTCTCCGTAGATTCTTTTAATCCGTCAGCTCCAAGCATCTTTATGTATCCATAAGAAATCAAGAGAATTAAACCTGATCCGTAAGGAGCAGCGGAAATTGAATTAATCGCTTGATCACCACCTACTCCGCCAACATGAGGATTACCTGGTAAGAATGGCACTAAATGTTTTGCTACACCAATTGGTCCCATTCCAGGTCCACCACCACCATGGGGAATAGCGAATGTTTTGTGCAAGTTTAAGTGACAAACATCTGCTCCAATATTTCCAGGACTTGTTAATCCTACTTGAGCATTCATATTCGCACCATCCATATAAACTTGGCCACCTCTTTCGTGAATGATTGAGGTGATCTCAATGATTGCCGACTCATAAACTCCATGAGTGGATGGATAAGTAATCATCAAAGCCGCTAAGTTGTCTTTATGCTCTTCAGCCTTTGCTTTTAAATCAGCCACATCAACGTTTCCGTTTTCATCACAAGCAGTAACAACCACCTTCATTCCAGCCATTACAGCTGAAGCAGGATTAGTACCGTGTGCAGAACTTGGAATTAAACAAATGTTTCTGTCTAAATCACCACGAGATTCATGATACGCTTTAATCACCATCAATCCAGCATACTCACCTTGAGCACCAGAATTTGGCTGTAAACTCATTCCATCAAACCCCGTAATTTCACAAAGGTCATTTTCTAATTCTGTAAAAATATCTTTATATCCTTGCCATTGATCCATAGGAGCGAATGGGTGCATATTTGCAAATTCTGGCCAAGACAACGGAATCAGTTCAGATGCCGCATTCAATTTCATAGTACAAGAGCCCAATGAAATCATTGAATGAACAAGAGATAAATCTTTGTTCTCAAGGCTTTTCAAGTATCTCATCATCTGTGTTTCAGAATGATGCGAATTAAATACTGGATGACTTAAAATATCATCTTTTCTATGAATATCTGCATCAATTGGACACTTCTCAGAAGACCAATCTCCTTTATTTACATCAATGGTATCTCTACCTGCTGCTGTCGCAAATGTGTTAATTAGAACCGCCAGTTCAATTGAAGTGTGCGTTTCATCAAGTGAAATAGAAACATATCCATCAGCATAATTCAAATTCACCCCATATCCATTGGCAGCAGCCTTAACAACTGAAACATCTGCTTTGATTGATACCGTATCAAAAAATTGTGAATTGACAGATTCGTACCCGAGAGCTTTAATATTTTTCTCTACGAACAAAGCCTTTTGATGAATATCAACAGCGATCTTCTTGAGAGCTTTTGGCCCATGATAAACCGCATATGAACCAGCCATAACAGCCAATAATGCTTGTGCAGTACAAATATTTGAAGTTGCTTTATCTCTTTTAATGTGTTGCTCTCTTGTTTGCAAAGCCATTCTTAAGGCGAAATTACCGTCAACATCTTTTGAAACACCAATAATTCTACCTGGTAAATTTCTTTTGTACTCCTCTTTACAAGCGAAGAAAGCGGCATGCGGTCCTCCTAATCCCATAGGAACTCCAAATCTTTGAGAGTTTCCATAAACAGCATCAGCTTCCCATTGTCCAGCTCCTTTCAATAATACCAATGACATTAGATCTGTTCCTACTCCGACTTTCATGCCTACTGCATGAGCAGAAGAAATAAAATTATCCAGGTTGGTTACTTTTCCAGTTTTATCCGGAAACTGAACGATAGCACCAAAAAATTCAGCAGAAGGTGTAAATGATTCAGCAGCACCAATAACAACCTCGATACTCATGCTTTTTGCACGACCAATAACAACATCAATAGTTTGATCAAAACAATGATCAGCAATAAAGAACTTATTAATCTCTGCCTTCTTCTGATCTCTCGATCTTGAATTGAAGAACATGATCATTGCCTCAGCTGCGGCAGTACCTTCATCCAACAAAGAGGCATTTGCCATCTCCATTGAAGTCAAATCCATCACCATGGTTTGAAAATTCAACAGGGCTTCTAATCGACCTTGTGAAATTTCAGCTTGGTAAGGAGTGTATGCAGTATACCATCCTGGGTTTTCAAATATATTTCTAAGGTTTACAGAAGGAACAATTGTTCCGTAATAACCTTGACCTATAAAATTATGGTTTAATTGATTTCTCGTAGCCTTTTCTTTTAGGGACAAAAGATATTCTTGCTCAGTTAACGTTGGCGCCATTCTTAAGGGCTGCGCTAATCTAATTTGACTTGGAACTGTCTTGTTGATTAATTCATCTATAGACGAAACTCCAACTGCTTTTAACATCTGAGATTTCTCTTCAGAACTTGTTCCAATATGTCTGTCTTTAAAAATCATATTTCTTCATTTAAGACTTGTTGCCAAGCCATGTTTTTTGGGCTTACAAATATAACCAACTAGAACAGATTTTTGTTTATTCCAAATCACAAAGTTCTCGCAATTGTTAGGATTTATTTGAATCTCACTAAAATCGCGAGATTTTCTAACACAAAAATCTCTCTGATGGAAAAATATTCGCGAACTTTAGCTTTAAATCGGTTTATATAATGAAAAATCTTTTGGTGCTTTTCTTGTTTGTTGCTCCTTTTGCAAATGCTCAATCTGAATTAGATTCAATTTTGCTGCTAAATGGAAAAGTTTATAAAGGCACTGTTGTAGGTTTAGAACATATGAGAACAGACTCTGTTTTGACCTACAAAGATGAGAAAGGTGAGGTTGAGCATTTTGAAACTTATCGCATCTTTTCTTACACTCAAAAGGGAGTGAATTCTATTATCTATCAAAAGAATGAAGTCAAAGGAAATTTCTTAAATGAAAAACAGGCAAGAGAAGTTACTTATGGAAGTTTTGATGCCAGGCAAACTTTCAAACCCCATGTACCTTTTTGGAGCGGATTTGCCTTAGGACTTAGCGCATCTTTATCTGACACTTATCTTACAAAAAAAGAGGCTTCAAGTCCAAATCTTGTTGCTCCACTCACGCCCGGATTTTTCAAGCGAAGTCCAAGTTGGTTTCCATTTGCTGTCCCTGTAGTGGTTCCTATCATCTGGTCTTTTCCTTCTTTTAAATTGAAAGAGAAAAAAGTCGTTCACAAAGAATTCTATTTAAACGAGAACTATTACAGAGGATACCACAGAATTGCCAGACAAAAAAGAATGTTGTCCTCATTAATCGGTAGCCTTTCTGGAATTGCCTCAGGCTTAGTAATCCATTATATAGCGCAGTAAGATGCGCAAAGCACTTGAATATTTAGTTTATTCTAATATTTGGATTAGCTGTGGTGCATTTTGTTTTGGAGGATTATTTTATGTCCTAAATGACTTAGATTTCAATCTTTACCTTCTCTCTTTTTTGTTTTGTTCTACTTTGTTAACCTATACCTATCAACGTTTTGAAAAACTGAGATCGGGAGCCCGTACTTCAGGCCCAAGAATGGTCTGGATGAAAACCAATTCCAAATTGGTAATGGCTATTCTTGTTTTGAGTACTATCGGATCACTATTCTTCGCTTATTTCTTGAGTATCCAAGTACTGATAATACTAGTTTTTCTTGGTTTGATGTCCTTCTTTTATGCCTTCAAACTGAAAATTGGAAAAGGGCGATCCAACCTGCGAGATATCCCTTTTATAAAAATTGTGTTGATTGGTTCTGTTTGGGCCGGGAGTTGCTATGTGCTGCCATTTATTGAAAGTGGAAGCAAGGATTTGAGTCTTCTAGTGCCAAGCTTGGCTTTCTTCTTTTTCATTATTGGAATCACCATTCCCTTCGACATTCGAGATTTAGATGTGGATGAAAGATCTAAAAAGACCATTCCCCAAATGGCGGGAGAAACACTTTCAAAGATGATAGGTGCTAGTCTATTATTGATCAGCGCGATTATAATATTGAGTAATTTTCCTGGAAAAGAAATAGCGCTTTGCTTGACTTATGCCATTTCAATTCTTGCTATTATGTCAACAAAGAAAGTTAGAAATGAGTTGTTTTTCTCTTTCGGGATAGATGGACTTTTGATTCTTGTGCCCCTTGGATTTTATCTTTTGAATAGCTTGTAGCCAATTGAGAAGTAAGCTGAAGAACTTCTAAAAAGTAAAAAGTCATCCATAAATTTAGTGTTGAACTGCGCACCAACACCAATTGTATATCTCTCAATATTTGCATCAATTCCAAAACTAACAGTCGGATAAATAGCTCTGACATTGAATTCATTTCCTTGTCCCGGTCCTGTATATGGCTCATTAAATTTATCTAAAAATGCTTCTGGTTGCTCGTGTAAGTTCACATCCATTTCACCTCTATATAAATCTATATAATTCAATTCTGCTCCTCCATAAATGGCGTCCAAATCATTATATACTCCCAATTCATTTATTCCAGCAGGGTGTCCATCTTTAGCCAAATCAACATATGCCAATCCTGAAATCCCAACGTCTGCGCTCAAAGCCAAAGAGAAAAGATCACGATCTACTATTTTATAAGTGGCACCTAAACTGAAGTCAACAACATTTATCACTTTTCTGTAAACCGCTGATCTCAATCTTGGAGTACCAGGCTCAACAGCATACCATAATCCTCCTACAGAATCAGATACAATTGTCGCCTTAAGTTCATTGGTATGAAAATCTACAGTCATTCGTGAACCACCCAGACTACCTCTTATACCGAAACGTTTGGACAAGTAAATATTCATGACTCCAGAGATTCGTCCGCCCCAATCAACCCTTTTAACATCACCCAATGTGATCATTTCAACATTGATTGCATCTTGAAAAGATCCATTACCCGCATATAAAACCGAATCCTTTTTTATGACAGAAAGTTGGTCAGTTTCGTCAGCATAGTAAGAACTTACATCATTGAAAATTCTTCGATCGTACTTTATACCAAAATCAAAGCGCTCCTTCTTTTTCTTAATATTTGAAATAGTAACATCATCCTCTGAGACGTCATCTTTCTTTACTCTTCTGCCAATATCTAAAGAAAAGAGGTTAGCAGAAAGTGAAAAACCAAATGTTCTAATAATGTCAAATGGTGTATTATCATTTGTGTAAACAACCTCTTGGCCTGCTACCTGCTTTTTAAAAGTATAAGACACGCCATTTTGCATGTAAGCAGACGCCCTGAATCTGTAGAATTCCAAACCGGCTTGCAAATTGAAATACGTAGACGTCTCAGCATATTTATCTAGTGATCTGTCTACAGAAGACAAATCTTGAATGAAATCTTTTGAATAATCAAGGTAATTGTACAAGTGCTTTCGGTATTTAAACTTCACTGTAGTTCCCAATGCCACAAACGCCTTAACACTTTTATGTGGGAAAAATCGCATTCCAAAATTGGCAGTATATGAAAGTAGTTTAAATTCTTCAACCGTTCTTAAGCTCGCTTGATTGGCAGATTTCGCATTATCGATAAACCGCAAATAATCTGTTGTATCGGCATTAAATCCCCCTAAGGCCGCATTGGCTTCAAACTCATCATAGGTTCCATATTCTCTGCTAAAATAACTGTCGGTATAATTTGAGACACCCCACATTTGAAGTTTGTTCACACTGTTTGATAATTTCAAATCAACGAACCATCTCTTTCTCAAATTGAATCTTAAATAAAGTGGAATCTCAACATGATTATCCATTGTGAATTTGAAGAAATAAGTGTTGATGGTGTCACCTCCAATATCCTTCACGCCCAAAGCAAGATTTGATTGATCATAGATATCATCCAATGCAAATTTCTCTACATTATTATAATTTTGGTTCACCTCTATTCCAAAATCAACAGACTGCCCTATTGAGATTATCGGGAAAATTATGATTGCAATTGCGCTTATTAATCTGACCATTTTTTTGAAATTATAAAATCGTAATTTAAATTCTCAACGCGTGAAGTAGGTGTTTGTCTACCCGCAGTTTTAATCCTAACTCCTTCTTGAACATATTTCTGCAGCTCACTGATAGTTACTCTCTTGTCATTATTCTTGTCAGCTGCCTTGGTAACGAGACCTTGCAATAAAGTATAAGTAAAAACTCCATTATTCCACTCATCTCCTTCAATTGCATACTCTGCTCCACCACTACTTGAAATTACGGTAGCCCCATTATTCAATCTCATATCTGCAAATAATGCCTTCGATAATTCAAACGAATTTATATTATCTAAATTGGCGATTGTCGCTCCCGCACCTCTAAAGATGAGATCTCCAGAGTTTTCTGCATCATCAGTTACAAAAGTTTGAATTACTTCATCCTTATCAATCTCCCCTGAATGACAAGCATCAATTAACATCAGCTTTTTTCTGCTTTTCGTTCCTTCTAGAATATCATCAAATGCCGAAAAAGGTATCCCATTTTTTGAAGGAACTGCGAAGTCCATATCGTAAGGTGCGAAATAGTAATCAAGACTATCATCCAAAACCCCATGACCTGCCACAAACATGACAACTATATCATCTACACCTGCTTCTGCCATAAAATATTTCGCATCTAATATTGATTGCTTAGTTACTAGAGAATCTACCATTAACAAACGCTTTTCAACCTTATGCCTGGTCAGCATAGGTAGCATCATTGCCATGTCTTGAGCATCCTTACTTGCATAGTTTAAGTTGTAATTAGATTCCTTGTAATTAGAAACTCCAATTGAAAGCAAAAACAATTTACTTTTCTTGGTTGATGCTGGAGCTTCAAACTTTAGTGTTTTCTTGAGTGACGAAGTATTGTTCTCATTTGTCACATAAAGCTGAATAATATTTGTTTCAGGATTTAGAGTGATATTCATTTCTTCTTCATAAGCTCTTCCAGAAATCTCTTTGCCAAACCTTCCATACTCAGGAACTCCATTGACAAGAACTCTTAACCTTGCTAAATCCATTTGTTCATCACTACATTTTAACTGTAATTTTAGTTCATTTCCGACTAAAGCAAAATTCAAATCATTCGTGACTTCAATTTTCGGAATATCTTTGCTCACTTTTATCTCTGCTTCAGTGATCCCTAATTTTTCCAAACGTTTTTTATAAGCCCTCTCGAATGCCTCTTCATAGAACATATCAAAGTATGGTAAGTCCTTTATCACCATATCTGGTCGGTTATATTTTAAATCAAATTGCTCAAACGAAAAGATCTTATTCTCGAGACTAAACCCAATATAATTAAGTGCATTCTTTGAAGAAAAATAATAACCATCAGGGTTTACATAAACGAACTGCCCATCTCCAAATGCTCCAAAGACAGTCATCAATTCTCCCGTCTTCACATCCCAAAACCTTATCATTCCATCCCAAGATGCGGTTGCCAAAAACCCATATTTATCATTGTATTCAACTACAGTTAATCGATCTGAATGCTGTCCCTCAAACGAAAGTTTCGTGTTGTCGGATAGATTCTCTATTAAAACCTTAGAACCATCAATACTTGCGTTTTGATTCAATGAATCTGAATGATCTGTATCTGAAAAGACATCTTGGAAATAGGTGTTTTCATGATGGATACCAAGTTTTAAATCAGCAATATAATTTCGGCTACTTGCACTAAGTGACTGTTTCTTATTTAGTTCAATGTAATTTTCTTCAAACGTCCAAATAACCTCATACTCCTCTAATCGGTCATAAACCCCTTCATGATCTAAATGGGCTTGTTTGTATATTACCTCCAGTGTCGCATAAGTTTCTTGAAAATCTATTATTCTTGAAACAGCAAATGTTCCAACTTTCGTCATGATCTCTGAATTCAATCGCAACTTATTGACCACAGTTTGATTAGAAACTAAATCTGTTTTTCGCATAGAACCATCCTCGTATGCTATCAAAATTTGACGGCCATTTTCAGAAAATTGAATGTCATTAATTTGGTTCACCAAGCCTTTCATAACCTTGACAACTCTCAGTTTTTTCAAGTCCCAAATAACCACGGACCTCGCTTGCCCACCAACTGCGAGGTATCTGTCATCATGAGAAATCTCCATTGAATTAATTTTGAAAAACTTACCCTTGAGTACATTCATCTGGTACCACTTTCTTTTTTGCAATACCCTAACATTCCCGTAATCGTCAGCCAAGTAGACATAGTTAGAATCTACAGCTACATCATTGATTGTGTTAAGCATCCAATCAGTAGATTTACTTTTCTTCTTATCGGTTTTATAATTATATGAAATCGCAATACCGACATTGGTTGAGAACAGAACAGAGTTATCCATTTCGCTGAATGACGCGCTGATAATTGGATGTGTAAACTTCTTTCTGAGTTCCTTCGATTTCAAATCAAAGAGATAACCAACAAATTCTTGAGACCCACCAGCAATTAAGAGGCTGTCATTATCAGAAATTTCAATAGTACTAAAGTAATTTTTAGCTTTTACTCCGAGTATTTCACACTTTAACTCGGGGTAATCATAAATTCTCAAGTCATCACCCGCCAACACAATCTTATCACCACTTGCATTGAACTTTATATCCCTCACTGGGAAATCTAACTTCTTCTCAAGGACCAAAGCACCACTGAGATAATTCCAAATTCTGAAGGTACTATCGAGAGATGAACTTACTAATAATTCATTGTCTGGATGAAAAGAAAAAGCAGTAATCTCCTTAGTATGACCCAAGAGAACGCGATATTGTTTTGAAGTTTGAAAATCCCAGATGACTATCTTATGATCTTTTCCTGCAGAAGCAACGAAATCATCAAAAGGACTAAATGCAACCTCAGTAATTGCAGAAGAATGACCTGTTTGGACTGTGAGTTCCACTTTTTGTGCGAATAGAAATCCGCAAGAGAGAATTAAATAAGTGGTTAACAATCTTTTCATTTCAACAAGGGTAGAAGTTAAAGATAAGAAAATCAAAGACTTTTACAAGCCTTTAAAATGTTGTTAAACAATTGCTTAAGATTTAAAAACCGCGTCCAATGCAGAGCAGAATTTGTCTGCTACCTCAGACAAGATTTCAGAAGTGTGAGCTTTTGACACAAACCCAACTTCGTATCCTGAAGGACCCAAATAAATTCCTTTATCCAATAAAACCGAATACAACTTTTTGAAGTCGTTCATGGATTCTGCTCTAATCTCGTCTGCTGATCTAATTGCATCTTCTTTACTAAAAGCTAACCAGAATATTGATCCAATTGTAAACATCTCAAATTCATAATTCTTGGCAATTGAATAACTATTGATTTTTTCAACGAAAGTTTTAGTTCTTTCTTCTTGGTCTTCATAGAATCCTGGCTGAATACATTCAGACAATTGAGCTATTCCTGCTGACATTGCTACCGGGTTTCCTGATAAAGTTCCCGCTTGATAAACATCACCTAGAGGAGAGATATGAGACATGATCTCATTAGAAGCTCCGTAGGCACCAACAGGTAAACCGCCTCCAATAATCTTTCCGTAAGTCACCAAATCTGGCTTGATATTATATAACTCTGCCGCCCCTGAAAACGCAACTCTGAAACCAGAAATTACTTCATCAAAAAAGAGTAAAATTCCATTTTCAGTACAAATTTCTCTTAAAAATTCCAAGTAAGATTTCTCTTGAAGTAATAATCCATTATTAGCCGGAATCGGTTCAATTACGATACACGCAATTTCATCACCGTGATCTGCAATAGCTTTTCTCACCGCATCTCTATCATTCAATGGTAAAACAATTGTCTCATTTGAAAACACTTCTGGAACTCCAGCCGAGGAAGAAGTTCCCAAAGTTGCCAAACCAGACCCAGCTTTCACTAAAAGAGAATCATAATGACCATGGTAACACCCATCAAACTTGACAATCTTGTCTCGCCCAGTATATCCTCTAGCCAACCTAATAGCTGACATTACGGCCTCAGTTCCTGAACTTACGAATCTAATTTTATCAATAAATGGATTGTTTTGAACGATCAAATCCCCAAGCTCATTCTCTAATCTTGTTGGCGCTCCAAAAGAAGTTCCGTTCTGCAAAGTTTCTTCAATCTTCGTTCTTACGGCTGGATGATTATGACCCAAAATCAGAGGCCCCCAGCTACAACAAAAGTCTACGTAAACATTATCATCTTCATCCCATATTCTGCAACCATCACCTTTTTTCATAAAAATTGGAACTCCGTCTACAGATTTAAAAGCTCTTACAGGAGAATTGACTCCGCCTGGGAAAAGTGTCTTCGCTTTTTCAAATAAACTCTCAGAATTTTTTCTTGATAACATAGCTTTTGTTTCTTTGTTCGTATCTTTGGGAACTAGCCTACGAAATTAACGCTTTCAACTTAGGAATCGTTTCTTTTATGGCTTGAAAAATGAAAATTTATTGACTTAAAGTTCATAGAACCAATGACCATGATTGCTAATAAAAATTCACTTGAATTCGCTCAAGACCTAGACAGCCAAGATTCTTTGGCATCTTACAGAGAGCGTTTTTTCATTCCTCAAATAGGTGGTGAAGACAGTGTTTACTTAACTGGTAACTCTTTGGGCCTTCAGCCAAAAACCGTAAAAGATTACATCCAAAAAGAATTAGATGATTGGGCAACTTACGGAGTTGAGGGGCATTTTGAAGCTAAAAAACCTTGGTTTTCTTACCACGAATTTTTAACCCCTAAGATTGCAAAAATTGTGGGAGCAAAAGAATCAGAGGTTGTTGTAACACATAGTTTAACAACGAACTTACACTTAATGATGGTCTCTTTTTATAGACCAACTGAGAGTAGATTCAAGATTATTTGTGAGAAAAAAGCATTCCCTTCTGATCAGTACGCGCTGGAATCTCAAGTGAAGTTTCATGGTTATTCTGTTGAAGAGGCAATTATAGAAGTTGGACCCAGGGATGGTGAACATATCACTAGACATGAAGATGTTATTCGGGCGATTGAAGATGCAGGTGATAGCTTAGCAATGGTAATGATTGGTGGAGTAAATTACTACAACGGTCAGTTATTTGATATGGAAGCAATTACCGCAAAAACTCACGAAGTTGGAGCGACTTGTGGTTTTGATTTAGCCCA
Organism: Arenicella sp.; assembly: GCA_047609865.1. Taxonomy (GTDB): domain Bacteria; phylum Bacteroidota; class Bacteroidia; order Flavobacteriales_D; family Crocinitomicaceae; genus Paracrocinitomix. Next base: position 4,570 of record JBLFXO010000044.1, on the reverse strand, counting down.
TGCTGCAGGTAATGTGGTATTAAAATTAAATGAATGGGGAGTAGATTTTGCTGCCTGGTGTTCATATAAATACTTGAATTCAAGTCCTGGTGGAGTTTCAGGTTTGTTCGTTCACGAACGTCATGAATTCAATCAAGAATTACCAAGATTTGCCGGTTGGTGGGGTTATGATAAAGACACCCGTTTTCGAATGGAGCCCGGCTTTATCCCTATGAAAGGGGCCGAAGGTTGGCAATTATCAAATGCGCCCGTATTAGGAATGGCAGCTCATTTAGCAGCACTTGATATTTTTGAAGAAGTAGGAATGGAAGCTTTAAGAGCTAAAAGTGATCAACTTACTGGATATCTTGAAGATTTAATTTTGGATATTTCCGAACGAAAAAGTCACCTCTGCAAGTTTGAAATCATTACACCCAAGAACTTAAATGAACGTGGTGCTCAGCTATCAATACTTTTACACGGAAAAGGAAAAGCAATGTTTGATGCCCTAACTGCAAAAGGTGTTATCGCTGATTGGAGAGAACCAAACGTTATCAGAATTGCTCCAGTTCCTTTGTATAACTCCTTTGAGGATGTATTCAAATTCGCTAAGTATTTAGAAGAATCTATTTAATAAACCATTGTTCAAGTGGAAGAGACTTATAATCCAGCATTTTTTATTGAGCATCTAAGTGGTCACGCGGTGAGTGGTTATTTCGTTATCAAATTGATGATGCAGGTTATAGGTGTCTTAGTAGTTGGAATGATCTTATGGAGAATAGGAACAGGATTTAGCGGAAAGAAAAAAGCAAGTAGATCAAACATGTTCAATGATTCATCCTTTAATAGCTGGAAAAGAAGATAAAAATGGAAAAAAAAGCAATAATAGTTGGTGCAGGTTTAGTTGGTTCCTTATGGGCCGTTTATTTGGCGAAAGCAGGATACAAAGTTGTCATATATGAGCGTAGATCTGACATCAGGAAAGCCGAAATCAAAGCAGGAAAATCAATCAATTTAGCACTTTCTGCAAGAGGATGGAAAGCACTAAAAGGAGCTGGGGTTGATGAACAAGTAAAGCCTATCGCGATTCCAATGTATGGTAGAATCATGCATGATTTGGAAGGAATTCAAACACATCAGGCTTACGGTAAAGATGGGCAAGCAATTTATTCAATTTCTAGAGGAGATTTGAATGCGAAGATGATGAATATTGCTGAACAAGAAGGCAAAGCTGTTATCAACTACAACCACAAATGTGTAGATGTAGATTTAAATGCTGGCATCATTCATCTTGAAAAAGAGGACACCAAAGAAATCGTTACAGATCAAGCAGATGCAGTTTTTGCATGTGACGGGGCATTTTCTGCTGTTAGATATAATGGACTTCAAAAGCTGGATAGATTCGATTATTTACAAGATTATGTGGATGACGGATATAGAGAATTATTGCTTCCTGCTAATCCAGATGGGTCATATAAAATGGACAAAAATGCATTGCATATTTGGCCAAGAGGAAGGTTCATGTTAATTGCATTAGCAAATGATGATGGCTCATTTACTTGTACATTATTCATGCCTTTTGAAGGTGAAAATTCTTTTGAAGATCTTAAGACGGATGAAGCTGTTGACAAGTTCTTCAAGGCAACATTCCCAGACTTTTACACCATGTTCCCTGAGCTACTAGACAGCTGGCACGGACATCCTTTATCATCTATGGCCATTATCAGATGTTTCCCATGGACGAAAGGTAGAGTAGCCCTAATGGGAGATGCTGCTCATGCGACAGTTCCATTTTACGGACAAGGAATGAATAGTGGATTTGAAGATTGTTCAGTAATGAACGATTTGATGATTAAACATAAGGAAGATTGGCCAAAGGTTTTTGAAGAATATCAGGCATTAAGAAAACCTGATGGAGATGCCGTGCAAGATTTATCAGTTCACAATTATCATGTGATGAGAGATTTTGTTGGTGATCCCACCTTCTTACTCCAGAAAAAGATCGAAAAAAGGTTTAGTGATTTGTACCCAGATAAGTGGATGCCGTTATATAGTCAAGTTTCCTTCTCTTCTATTAGATATTCAGAGGCTTGGGCCACCGGAATGAAGCAAGATAAAATAATGAAACAAGTTATGGATCGCCCTGATATCAAGGATGTCTGGGATTCTAAAGAAATTGAAGTTAATATCTTGAATTTAATCGAAGCTTAAAATTTCGTAACTTGCCTACAACAAACCAATTACGTCTTATGCAAAAAGCTATTATAGTATTTTTCATGCTCATATTTTCGGGCACTTCTTTTAGTCAATGGAAAGGTGCTGATAATCAACGAAGTGGTAACATGTTTGGTAAAAACAGACGTGACGCAATTTGGAGTCACAGTAACAGTCATTATCGAGCGCTTGGATGGCACATTAATCCAGGCATAACTTACATGGTTGGCAACTCTGCCAGTGATGAAAGTGACGCTTATGATCTAACGCCCTCTGGTTTACCAGGATATTACGTTGAAGCCGGAATGGAACATCTCTTTAAAAAAATACATAAAGCATTTCATTACATAGATTGGGGAATTGGCGTGAAACATTTTGGCGGACAAGAAAAATTAGATTTAGCCGGAAACAAGACAAGAGGTCAATTCAATTTTGGAAATGTATTTGGAAGAGGTGCAATTCACAATGTTTGGCAATTAAGTATGCATAACTTCATAGATCAATCAATTGGTGTTAATGTTGACTATAGAATTTATGGTGGAAAAGAAGATGCTGATTACGCGCCACCTGCAGGATATGACAATCAGAGCAAACTAGTTGCACAATTGCACTATTCATTTGGTTGGGGAATTAAAGTGAGAGACGGATTTTACATTGTTCCTCAAGTGCAAACTCCAATCTTAACTGCCTTTAATTGGAATGGTTTCAACCCAAGCCATAAGTGGTTCAACAGCAGGTATCAGCCTACTATTTTTACGATTAAATTTGCCTGGCTATTCGCTAAAAAAGGATGTAATGTACCTGATGATGCAAGACAGAAAGATGCCAACGAAAACTTTCTAAATAATTAAAATTTGAGACGTTCTTTAACTCTCATTTCATTACTTCTCCTCTTCTGCCCTAACTCACTTAATGAACCTGATGCCTCAAGGTCTTTAATAAACACTTTGTAAATATTGACTATTAAAAAACCCTGACCTTGGCAGAACCAAAATCAGGGTGTTAGATTGTTTAATGTTATTATTTAATTCTAGTGTAGAACGTAGTTGATAGGAATCGTGTATCTAACACGAACCTTTTTTCCAGCTTGTTCTCCAGCTTTCCACTTAGGCATTTTCTTCACTACTCTCATTGACTCTGCAGTCAACATCTCATGTGGTGATTGTAAACCTTTAACTTGGCAAATTGAACCGTCTGTATTAACAACGAATTCAACATATGATAATCCTTGGATTCCCATATCTGCGCAAAGTTCAGGATATTGGATGTGATCACCCAACCATTTCATCATGGCAGTTTCACCGCCTGGAAATTCTGGTTCCTCATCAACCCATCCGTCATGAATAGTTCCATCAGTAGGTCCTTCAATTCCCATACCAATTTCTCCGTAAGGATCAAAAGGTCCATCATTGAAAGTGATATTTCCATTATCTACAAATACTGTATTTCCTGGATCAACCATTGTCTGAGTTGTATTGAATGAATCAACTTGCATCAAATCTATCATTGGAGTACTTTTAGCTTCTTTTTGCTCTTTTTCCTCAAAGATATCGTCATTGATTTCATCCGGAAGTCCAGTAAGACATCCTTCTTCTTCGTAATTATGTGTAAATTCATCTGGCTGAACAGTTGTGTATTCAAAAGCCGCCAGTACTAGTGATCCTGTCACTAGCAATCCGATTTGAAAAAAAGCGAAACGTTTTCTCTCCAAGTTTGCTTTCTTATTTTTTTTTGCGATCATAATATTTAGTTTTTGTTAAACAATCTGATGAACAAAATGCAACAGTTGTGCCAAAACTCTAAATAATTGATTTTCTGAGTGTTAAAAAGATGTTAATGTTATTTTTTTGTTAAAAGGGAGAGGTCAATTAAACCTTTTCGTTCCTTCTTTGGATGTAAGAAATCGCACTTCCCATGACCATCAGCAGACCTGAACAGATCCAAATGAAGCCCCATTTAGAAAAATCATAATAAACCGGATTCATCAAAATTAGAACATCAAACACTAGCACCGTGATCACTAAGAAGAGAATTCCACGATTCACATTCTTCGTTCTCTTATTCTTGACTTTAAAAAGAATGAAAACCTCAAAGACCATAATCGCCAATAAAAATGGTAGAGTTCCTACGGCCGCCATCCAAGATAATTGCGGCACTGCCTTCACATCTGAGTAATAAACTTTATCAAGTTCATTGAGCTCAGTGATTAGATGATTTGCATTCGCATTAAAAATTTTAATCCCAAATGTGATGGAAATCAGGCAAACAAGAAATGCAATTGCAGCTACTATTAGGTGGTGTTTTCTCACAAGAACAAATATAGCCAAATGAATATGATTATATTTGCAGAAAAATAAGTGATGTCAGATAAAATAAA
>JBLFXO010000043.1:0-17090 GCA_047609865.1 Arenicella sp. | reverse complement strand
ATAAAATGATGCGCAAAATATTTGATGATATTAAATCAAGAAATATCTCAAAAAAACTGAATGCTATCCCGGCAAATGACTTGAGTCTTTTAAGTTCTGAAACTCAATTTTGGGATTGGGAAGTAAACCCTGGAAAAGAAGTGGGTGGGATAACAATTTCGCTGGTTGATGTGACTGAGCAGACAAAATGTAAAAAGAACTTTGAAACGGAGATTAAAAATCATAGGGAATTTATTGATAGAAATGTATCGGCATTATATCGTAGGACTTTAGAAGGTGAAATAATTTTTTGTAATCAAAAATTTGCAGACTTATTAAATGTAGATGACCATAGTAGATTAATCGGGAAAAATATACACGACCTTTTGTCGATCTATAAAAACTTCAGTATTACAGCATTTTCAGAGCTGATTGATGGTAATTTGATTACCAAAGAGACAGAACTATTTTTTCCTGATGGCACAAAGAAGTGGGTTATAGAGCATACCAAACTCATACAGACTTCAAACTCTAGCCCGAGGTATATAGAAGGAACTGCTATTGAAATTACAGAGCTAAAGAATGCTCAGAATGAGTTGATACAATCAAAAAATGAGAATCTTCACATGCAATCAAAAGCATTAAGTTCACAGATGAATCCTCATTTCATTTTCAATTCTATTAATTCCATTAATAATTACATTGTTCATGAAAAATGGAGAGATGCATTAGAATTCACTTCAGATTTCTCAAAACTAATTCGAAGTGTGCTCGCGAACTCAAGGAACGAGTCAATTGGGTTATCAAAAGAAATCCAATTCCTGACTGATTATGTAAACCTTGAAAGGCACAGATTAAACCTAAACTTTGATTTTGAGATAGATTGCTCAAATCTGGATAAAATCTCGGACTTAAAAATACCCCCCATGATTATCCAACCATTCGTAGAGAATGCCATATTACATGCCCTGGATAAAAAAGACAAAGGTGTTCTAATTGTCTATTTTGGAGCTTTAGGTAATGATATCGCCGTAGTTATTCAAGACAATGGTCCTGGAATAGTGGACGAATTTCAAAAGTCTGATTCTTTGGGTATCAAGATTACTAATGCTAGATTAGATATATACAATTCTATATATGAAACAAATGTTTTTATGGCCGAAATAGAAAACATTACCAATAAGGACGAAATACTTGGTCTAGAAGTCACTTTGAGAATCCCAAACTTAGCAAAATATGCAAAATATGCAAAAGAATCGAGCAATAATAATTGATGACGTTGAAGCCAATATCTCCTTAATGAAAGGCTTATTATCAAAATTTTGTCCTCAAATTGAAGTCATTGGGACAGGAAATTCAGTGAAGGATGCTTTAGACCTTATAAGGTCTAATGAAATTGATATTATCTTTTTGGATGTTGAAATGCCTGGAGGCTCTGGTTTTACAATGTTCGATCATATTCCTAATCCAGATTTCGCTGTTATATTTTGTACCGCTCACATGGATTATGCTCTACAAGCAATTAAACAATCTGCGGTTGATTACTTGTTGAAACCGGTAGATTTTCGAGAACTAGAAAAGGCAGTAGCCAAAGCAATCTTGAGAAAAGAGGAACGCCAAATTCTAAATAATATCGACTCAAAAAAATTCAAAATGTCTTCAAAGCTTTCCCTTGTGATTGGTGGCGCCTTAAAAGTGTTTGAAAAAGAAGCAGTCGTTTACGTTGAAGCTAGAGGGCTCAAATGTAATATTTCATTTTCAAGTGGAGAAGTCGAATCAATGAATGGATGTCTTAAAGATCATGAAGAAAAATTGCTAGAAGCCTCCTTTATAAGGATTCACAAATCTTATATGGTTAATACAGAGCATATTGTGAAATATGAGAAAGGAAAAATATTGATGACTAACAACAAAGAGTTTGATGTCGCTGTTAGGAGAAAAAAAGAGGTCTTAGAATTCCTAAAATAGAGTTAAATAAGTTTTTTCGCTCATAAGAATTTCGTATCTTAGATCTATGTTACGCTTAAAGGCTTACATATTATTTGTGATTTTTGCCGCAACTACCGCGACATCCTTCGCTTCTGTGCATCATTGTGACGGTGAGATAACTGACATTGATTTCTTGTCTGCTGCTGAATGCGAGCATGAGGCAGAAATTCATGAAGAGCACCACAAGGAGAGTAATTGCTCTTCTACATGTGCAGATTCTGATGGGCATTCAGATGAACACGATTGCTGTTCAACTACCCAATTAAATTCTCATCAATCGACTCTTCTTGGTGAAAGCAAAGAGCAAGTTCAATTGAAACAATTATTGATTGTTAAGGCCATCTTTATTGATGTCTATGAAGAAACTCTTCTATTAGAACCTTCAGTTTACGATTATCGGTTTTCACCTCTTTCTGAGGATATTTTTGCCCTTTATCAATGCTACCTTATCTGATTTTACTGTTTTAAGATTACAATAATAGTAACAGTTAAAAAATCAATAAAATGCAACCAAAATTTAAAATTGGTGCCTTTCTTTTAACCTTTATTTTATTTCAAACTTTCAGCATTGCTCAAGAGCTTAATGAAATTGAAATTGAAGGCAGAATAGTCACTACAAAAAATAAAAAAATAGAGCCCATACCTTATGTAAAGGTAAAGTGTTCGTCTTCTGAACACGTCTCCATTACTGATGAAGATGGTCATTTTAATATTCACGTTCACGAATTACCTGATACTTTGCTGATCAAAGCCGTAGGTTATGATTTGATGGCCTTTGCGGTAGCCGAGGCCGGTCAAGAGTATGAGATTAATCTCAAGTCTGGAACAATGTTGACAGGGGTAGTAGTAATTGGGCGAAACTTGGGAAGACACATAGATCTAAAAAATCCGTTTAATGTGGAGAAAATAGGTCAAGACGAATTAAGAAAAGCAGCTTGCTGTAATCTCTCTGAGTCTTTTGAAACCAATGCTTCGGTGGATGTAAATCTTACAGATGCTGTCTCTGGTGCAAAGAAGATTCAAATGTTAGGATTAGATGGCGTCTATACTCAAATGCAATGGGAGAATATTCCACTAATTAGAGGTTTGTCAACGTCTTACGGTTTGAGTTTTACTCCTGGAACTTGGATAGAATCTATTCAAATTACAAAAGGGACAGGTTCAGTTGTCAATGGCTATGAATCTATTGCCGGAATGATAAATCTGGAAGTCAAAAAGCCATCAGAAAGTGAACGTTTGTATATTAATATCTATGGTAATAAATTTACTAGAGCGGAGATCAATGTTCATGGTGCTCAGCGAATTAATGACAAATGGTCTACTATGACTTTTCTGCATGCATCTAATCAATTCAATGAGACTGATGTTAATAAGGATGGATTCAAAGATATGCCAGTCGGGTTTTTAGGAGCAGCAATGCACCGTTGGGATTTCAAAGGAAAGAACATGGAGAGTAGGTTCGGGATAAAAGGAACTTTCGCTGACAAAGTGGGTGGTCAATTGGGCTACAATAGTTCTTCTGATCCTACCTTCCCTAAGTGGGGAGCATCATTCAAAACTTCTCACTTAGAGGCTTTTAGTAAAGTTGGAATCTTTATGAAGAACAGACCAAAAGGGTCTTTGGGAATTGTGAATCAGTTGAAGTATCATAAAATGGATAACGTCTTCGGAACTTCTACCTACAGTGGGGTTCAAAAAAAGTGGTATTCAAATTTCATCTATAGTGATATAATTGGAAATACAAATCACAATTATAAAACCGGAGTGAGCTTTATTCTTGATGATTATAATCAATCTTACAATGATTCAACTTTCTTAAAAACTGAAATTGTTCCAGGAGCCTTTTTTGAATATACTTATAAGCATCTAGAGAATTTCACGCTTGTAGCAGGTGTTAGAGGTGATTACCATAATCTTTATGGGCCACTTTTTGCTCCTAGATTGCATGCTAAATGGAACGCTAGTAAGAAGTCGGCTTTGAGGTTTTCTGTTGGTAGAGGATACAGAGTTCCAAATCCTTATTCAGACTTCAATAGTCTGATGGCGTCAAGCAGAACTTGGATTGTTGACCCTAATATTGTTCCTGAAGATGGAATTAGTTCAGGTGTCACGTTCACTCAGAAGTTCTTGATTAAGGATGAAGTCTCAACCTTCACTGTTGACTATTTTTATACGCATTTTCGTAACCAGTTAGTTACAGATCTTGATGTGAGTCCAAATGAAGTCCATATCTATAACTCAACAGGTCAATCTTTTTCTCATGCCATTCAGGCCGAAATTGCATTGAAGTTATCTAAGACCTTTGAGTTTAGAACGGCCTTTAAGTATTATGATGTGAAAGCTGAATTTGGTGGAGAATTGCAACAAAAAGCTTTTGTTCCTAAATACAGAGTACTTTTAAACGCTGGATACAAAACGAGAAATAAAAAATGGGAGTTTGATTTAACTGCAAATTGGGTTGGTAAAAAACGTTTGCCTTCCACTGCTTCAAATCCTTTAGAGCATACAAGACCTGATGAATCAGTTGATTATTGGATTTTGAATTCTCAAATTTCATATAAATTGAAAAGAATGAGTTTCTATGTAGGCGCAGAAAACATGCTGAATGTTATCCAGAATAACGCGATAATTTCTGCAGACGACCCTTTTGGTTCGTATTTTGATGCTACACAGATATGGGCACCAATCTTCGGCGCAAATATTTATGCCGGATTACATTTTGATATTAAACATAAAAAGAAATAAGATGAGAAATAAAGTATTAGTAATGTTAGCATTCCTTTTAGTTGGATTCAACGGATTCAGTCAAGATGAGGCCAAAACAAAAACAGTAAAGTTTAAAACTTCAGCTGTATGCGGAGAATGTAAAGAGAGAATTGAAGATAACTTGAATTACACCAAAGGTGTTGTTTTTGCTGAGCTTGACATGGATAATAAAGTGTTAGAAGTAAAGTATAAAACGAAATCTTTGAATGCTGAGAAAGTGAAATACTTAGTGAGCAAAATCGGTTATGATGCTGGTGAGACACCTAGGAATAAAGCGGCTTTTGATAAGTTGCCAAAGTGCTGTCAAGCTGAAGGTTTCTGCAAGCGAACCGAATAGTTATCCTTCTAATGTGAAATTTAAAAGAGTCTTGAGAAATCAGGACTCTTTTTCTTTTTTAAGCAAATTTGATCTTACAAGTTCAATAGTTATGAAAGCTATTCTAGACCACGCAAAGAAGAACATATGTAATGCAAAAAACCCAATCATGATAATGGATTTCTCAGTGTTTCATACTTTCTCTATCTCCAAAAATAGAACACAGTGGCAAATGTCGCCCAAATTAGAACTACCCACCAAGGAATTATTGCGATTGCCATTTTTCTGTTGAATTTTCGTGAAGATAATAAACTTCAATTGTATCTTTATGCTAAACAATCACACGTACAAAATAAATGGATTTTTTACCAGAAGATTTAGAGGCTTATGTTCAAGCTCACTGCGAAGCAGAATCGCAACTGCTGGCTGATTTAAATAGAGAAACTTGGCTAAAGATTATGATTCCAAGAATGCTATCAGGTCATGTGCAAGGGCGAGTGTTAAGTATGTTGTCTAAAATGATTAAACCATCATATATTCTTGAAATTGGAACTTATACTGGTTATTCGGCACTGTGCTTTGCTGAGGGCTTAGCTCAGAATGGTAAAATAATCACGATTGATAGAAACGAAGAATTGACGCCTATTTTGGACCGTTATATGATGAAATCAGAATTTGCCAATCAAATTGAGTTTAAAGTAGGTGAGGCTGTTGATGTCATTCCTGACCTAGAAGACGGTTTTGATCTGGTTTTTATTGATGCAGACAAACCAAACTATTCTAATTACTTTGATTTAGTAATAGATAAGATGAAAGTTGGGGGATTTATATTGGCAGACAATGTGCTGTGGAGCGGTAACGTGGTGAATGAAGAACGATTGAATGATAGGAGCACCAAAGCAATTGTAGAATTTAATGCTAAGGTGCAGTCAGATGAGAGGGTAGAGAATGTTCTCTTTCCTGTGAGAGATGGGATAATGGTAATGAGAAAGATATAAGAATGATAGATTTTAGAAGTGATACAGTAACAAAGCCTTCGAAAGAAATGAGAGAGTTTATGCTTTCTGCAGAAGTTGGGGATGATGTATTTGGGGATGACCCAACGGTAATTGAATTAGAGAAATTGGGAGCTCAAATGTTCGGTCATGAAGCTGCTTTGTATTGCAGTTCAGGCACTCAAACAAACCAAATAGCTATTAAGGTATGGACGAATCCTGGAGAAGAAGTTATTTGTCACTCAGATGCCCACATATACAGATATGAGGGAGGGGGTATAGCTCTAAATTCTGGCGCTTCAGTTAGATTGTTAAACGGAAATTCAGGACGTATTAATCCCAATGAAATTGTTGATAATATCAATCCTGACGATCAACATTTTCCTCCAACCACCCTAGTTAGTATTGAGGACACAGCAAATAGAGGAGGCGGGGTTTTCTATGATTTTGAAGATATCAAACAGATTTCGAAAATTTGTAAAGAGAATAATTTGCCTTTCCATTTAGATGGAGCAAGAGTATTTAATGCTTTAGAGGCGTCAAAAATTGATACCAAAGAATATGGTAGTCAATTCGATTCAATTTCGATCTGCCTGTCAAAAGGGCTTGGAGCACCAGTTGGCTCACTTCTATTAGGTTCGGCAGAGTTTATAGCAAAGGCAAAAAGAGTTAGAAAAGCATTTGGTGGTGGAATGAGACAAGCAGGAATCATTGCAGCAGGAGGGATTTATGCACTCAAAAACAATGTTACTAGGTTATCTGAAGATCATAGAAGAGCAAAAGAAATTGAGCAGGTCTTGAATTCAAAATCTTGGATTGAAAATGTTATTCCTGTTCAAACTAATATTGTTGTAGCTCTTTTGGCCAATGGAGTCAGTGAATATGATGTAGTAGAGAAAATTAAAGAATATGGAATTCTTTGCGTAGCTTTCGGGAAGGGAAGAATTCGATTTACTACTCATCTCGATATTGATGATTTTGATCTCGAAGAATTAAAAACAAAATTGCCAGACACTCTCTAATGAAATTTATTTGCATAATAGCCGTTTTATTATTTGTCTCTTGTTCTGCAGACCCTTGGTCTAGAGAAGAAAAAACAGAATTTAAGAATGAATGCTTAGATTCTGGGGCAGATAACTCTTATTGTAACTGTTATCAGGAAAAGGCTATGAAAGAATATCCAAATTACGAAGCTATGGATGCCATTTCATTTGAAGAGGCTGTTGAACTTTCAATTAACTGTAAATGAAAATATACGTCTTAAGCATAACGCTTTTCTTTTTAGCAATATCTTGCTCTGAGCCTGTAGATTCAGAATCTATGGATTTTGAAGACTTTGCTGGGGAAACAGGAATAGAGGAAGTTGATTCTGTTATCCAAGAAGTTGAGTTGGCCTTTGATATTAATACCAATTCAGGGAAATTGAGAAATTCATTAGCATCACTATATGAAAGTGACTCTACTGATGAGTTTCACGTAATGAATCGATATTCATTCAATAACAAAGAACAATACAAATTCACTTTCCTTGAGCAAGTTCCTTACGGTGATAACATTATGTTGAACCCTACAGCCGATTTCTTTTATTACTCATTTAAAGACACCAATGCTACCTATAATGCATTTTATAATTACTTGGATGGATTAGCGAGTGATGGCGAAGGTCGACCGATCAAATTGAATGAAGATGTCTCAGCAATCAAATCTCCTCCACTTTTTATGGCAGTTTATGATACCATGATTATCTCAGCTGAGTATATGTGTGAACATAAAGCACATGATTGGGATGATTTTCAGGACTCTATTTTTTCAATCTACGGTAAGAAATATAAGTACATGATAGAAATAGATTGCGGTGGCCCTTTAGAATGGAAATAGACAGTTGCCTTTGCTACACTTTTCCTGTATCTAAAATAGAGACGCAAATAACTTCAAACTATAATCAATTCTGCGGGCATCTCACTATATTGGCAACGAATGACAAAGTTCAAAAACATATTAGCCATAGTATTTAGGTTTTTTCCAATCCAATTGCTCTTCATCCATCTCAAAAAAAGTCATCTTTTAATGATTTTTTGGTTGATTCTTTTTGGAATTGTGACTAAGAATATTGCTATGAAATTTGGTGTTCCTTATTTGTTTCTTTCACCGGAGTACTTGGGAGAAGTAAGCTGGTTGTCATTCTTTATTTTAGGCTTCTCAGTGGGTGGATATTTTATGGCTTTTCATCTTTATAGTTATATTCTGTTGGGACCTTCTTTTCCTTTTATAGCAACTCTTTCAAGACCCTTCTATAAGTTTTGCCTGAATAATTCAGTGATTCCAGTGATTTTCTTTATTGTGCTTTGCTGCAATATTTTTGACATTCAATCCAATGAGGAACTGATGACCGGATGGGATATTTTTATTCAGCTTCTGGCTTTAACATTCGGAATCCTATTCTTCATAGCTTTATCTGTGTTGTATTTCTTTAAAACGAACTGGAATATCTCAACAATGAAGCTCAGAAGTAAAGGGAAGAGAGAGAAAAGGTCACTTTATGCTTTTGCTTCCACACTATTATCTAAAAAGAAGTTCTGGTTTGAATCTCACCATGCAACAGTTTATCGTCCATCCTTTTATATTTCATCATTCAGAAAGATACTCCCTGCTAGAGATTCAAAACACTACAGAAGAAAAGTATTGAAAGAGATCTTCAGACAGAACCAGTTGAATGCATCCTTTTTTGAGATCATAGTGATTGTTTCTTTCTTCGTTTTAGGTTATTTCGGGGATTATGGATTAGTTCAAATTCCATCAGGAGCGAGCTTCATGTTACTGTGTACCCTGGCCATTATGATTTTAACTATCTTCTATTCATGGTTCAGAGGGTGGGCAGTTTCAATTATTGCAGTGACTTTTATTATGTTGAATGTGATTTCAGCCAAAACGGATTTTTTCCAAGTAAGAAACTTTGCATATGGCTTAAATTACAGTCATAAGAATGATTACAATTTAGAAGAGCTAAATGCAATTCAATTTGATTCTTTGGCCTATGAAAATGATATAGCTCATCACGAGAAAATACTCAACCGTTGGTACGAGAAGGCTACAATGCTGCAAAACACGGATAAACCAAAGCTCGTACTTGTAAATTGTTCCGGCGGAGGCTTGAGAGCCGCTATGTGGTCGTTTTATGTTCTCCAACAGTTGGATGCAAGCACGGATAATGAATTTTTAGATAATGTACACATGATTACTGGCGCTTCAGGTGGAATGGTAGGCGCAGCTTATTATAGAGAAATTGCCTTACAATCATTAATTGAAGAAGATGTTAATCCAGCTGATGATCAATATCTGCAAAATATTTCGGATGATTTGTTGAATTCTACTTCATTTAATATGGTGATGCATGATGTGTTCTTTAGATACAAATCAACGACAATTAATGGGCAAACTTATGCTCAAGACAGAGGTTTCGCATTTGAATCACAACTCAACGTGAATACAGATTACGCAATGGATAAAAGATTGGTTGATTATCGCAAGGATGAGATTCTTTCAAACACACCAATGATGCTCTTTTCTCCCACAATAATCAATGATGGTAGAAGATTGTTAATAGCTTCACAGCCTTTTGGATTCATGAACGGAGCATTAGATCAGCCTAGACAAGGTCCTGAAAACGTAGAATTCCTGAAGCTGTTTAAAGGGAACTTGCCGCAATCAACAAAGTTTACTTCAGTTCTTAGAATGAATTCAACATTTCCTTATATTTTACCAATGGTGACTTTGCCAACTAATCCTGAAATTCAAATTATGGATGCGGGGATAAGAGATAATTACGGTACTAAGTCTACTGTGAGATATATCGCTGCCCTTGAAGAATGGTTAAAAGAGCATACATCTGGGATTGTATTGGTTGAGTTAAGAGACATTCAAAAAGATTATGACGTAGAAGCGCACAATAGTAATATGTCACTTGGCGAACGTTTTGTTAAACCTCTGAGTAATTTTTATGGCAATTATCATCATTCTCAAGAGTACAATGCTACCGAACTAATTGAAAGCGTCCAATCTGATGAACTTCCAATAGAGGTGGTGACATTTGTTTTGAGAAATGACCCGTCAGACATGATATCGTTGAGCTGGCATCTCACTCAGAGAGAAAAGAATGACATCAAACGAATTTTTAATTCGGAGGGAAATCAGTCCGAAATGGATAAATTAATAGATTTGTTAAAACTGGACTAAGATGTCAGATCCAACCGAAGATAACATATCAAACAATTCTGAAGAAGACGGAAAGAAAGATCGTCAATCATCTGTTGAACGCAAAAAGCAGGCACGAAAAGATGATCCAACAAAGATTCATATTGAAACCAATCCGGTTGAAATAATTACTGGCACAGCTGGTTTTTTAAGGTCTATCCTTTCACTCAAAAACGTTACATACGATCATAAAAAGATAATAGACTCTGTAAAAGAGGGAATCATTTTTAAGGGCTATAACGTCTACATTTTAATCTTTTCAATCCTAATAGCCTCCATTGGATTAAATGTTAACTCAACAGCTGTAGTAATCGGAGCCATGTTAATCTCTCCTTTGATGGGACCAATTAAAGGGGTCGGTTTTGGGGTTGCAACAAATGATTTTAAACTGCTTTTAGATTCTTTAAAAAACCTTGGAATCACTGTCGGTATTTCACTTTTGGTATCGATTCTTTATTTCTTAATAACCCCCATTCATGAAGTGACAGAAAATATATTTGCCAGAACTGAACCCAACTTCCTTGACGTTTTGATTGCCTTATTTGGAGGGCTAGCCGGGGTCATTGCGCATACGCAAGGTAAAAATGACACGGTTATTCCAGGTGTTGCAATTGCGACAGCTCTCATGCCGCCATTGTGTACCGCAGGGTATGGGATTGCTGAAGGAAATTGGCATTACTTTGCTGGTGCTTCTTATTTGTTCGTTTTGAATTCATTGATGATTGCTGGATCAACTTTTTTCTTTGTGAGGTATTTAAAATTCCCAAAGAAAGAATACTTGACACCAAAAATTGAAAAGAGAGTGAGAGTATATACTTTGGTTTTTAGTATTCTAACCATTGCTCCTTCTACTTATCTTTTTTACAGCATTGCGAAAAGGTCAGTATTTCAGTCTAACGCGGAACTTTTCGTTCAAGAAGTAATAGAAGGGTCTGACGATAACATCATTGTCATGCCGGAATACTTTTTTGAATGGGATAATTCTAAAATTGAAGTTGGGATAAGTAATTTCTACGCTGATAGTAATACTTACAATAATTGGAATAAAAGAAAAGCCAAATATGATTTGAGCGAGGTTGATCTAATCTTGCATCAATCTATGGACTTTGAATCACTGATGGATGAGAAGTTAGAGTTGTTCAGTGCTAGTAATCAGGGAGCCAATACTTTAGCTGAACTTCTAAGCCAAACTGAAAATCGTTTGTTAAGGAATCAAAAGCAAATAGATTTTTTACAACAAAAATTAAAAAATCTGGAACCTAAATTGAAATTTGATCATATAATGGCCGGTTTCAAGATTGACTATCCTGAGTATAAACGAATCTATATTAATGAATCTTACACTTTGAATTCTAACAATGTTATGGATACTTTATACTTGATGTCTGTTGAGTTTAAGCCCAAGGTTCCTGATAAAGATAGGCTTGATTTAAATTCAAGAATCTCGCAGAGACTTAAATTAGAGTTAAATCTGAAAGCAGGAATCAAGCAAGATTCTGTAAGAGTCATTTCCTTGAACTAGTGAGATTTCTAATTCTTGCGATATTGTCCTTGGTACTGATTTCTTGTAAAAAAGACATGAGTCACTTAAATGTTGATACTTATGGTCATGCAGGTGAAGGAATCAGAAACGGTAGAAATAAATATCCACCAAATTCTTTAGAAGGATTTGAATTCGTGTTTGAAGACACTGAAGTAGAGGGTGTTGAAATAGATATCCAAATGACACTTGATTCTCAAATCGTGGTCTATCATGATTTTAATCTTGATGAGAACTCGGATGGCGAAGGGTGTATCCCGAGCAAGAACTGGTCGGAGCTTGAGAATTTGAATATTTATAAAACAGAGTATAAGATACCTACCTTAAAAGAAGCGCTGGACTTGATTTTCTCTCACAACCGAAAAGTTTACTTAGATGTCAAATACTACAATGAATGTAGCGGAGAAAATGTTGATTTTAATACGTTTAACAATGCTTTTAATACCGTCCTAGATAACTACTCAAAAGCACAAAAAGAAAACATTCTAATTAACGCACGTAGTATGGAATTGGTAAATACAATTTCTGATACTGTTGTTATCAAATCTTTTGAAACGGACTCTTTTGACAATATTCCACAAGATTTGGTGACTAATGAAATTGACGTATTGACTACAAGATTATCCTCCATGACAAACGAACTCAAAACGGATTTAGATGCAAATGGGATAAGGTTTTGTCTTTATGAAATATTTGTAAGGTCAGAAGTTGCAGATGCTTTGGAGTTTAATCCACAAATGATTATTGCAGATAAAATTGAATGTGCTTTAAAATTTACACATGGGAAATAAGAAGAAAAAGAGAGTTGACGTAGTTTATTCTACGAATCCTGATTTTAATTTTGATCATGATGGTGATGCGGCAGAAGAAACATTGCCAAATGATGAGCAATATCTGAATGTCATGATTGACAAAAAACAGCGCAAAGGAAAAGAAGTTGTTTTGATTACTGGATTTGAAGGGACAGATGAGGATCTTAAAGATTTAGGAAAGACCTTAAAACAGAAATGTGGAGTAGGTGGGTCAGCTAAAGATGGAGAAATTATTGTTCAGGGAAATCAACGGGATAAAATCATGGATTATCTGAAATCTGAAGGATATAATGTCAAAAGAGTGGGAGGATAAGGCTTAAGTAAATGAGCAACCCCGATTTTGAATGCCTCCGGTAATTTCTTACCAAGTTAACCAATTTAAACCCTATGAAAAGAATCGGCATCCAAAATCGGGACTCATTTTAACAAGAAAACTCTCAAACCTAATCGAGATTATTTTAATGTTTAACCCTTGCCATAAAGATACATCTCTTTCTGTCCATAATCTTTCAAAAACATTTTATCTGTGCAGATTTTTGAGTAAAGTGTATTTTATTCTGATTAGCCGATTTCATGATTTAATTCTTTGACATTATTAGAGAATTCAAATTTTAAATTTACCTTTGTCCAACCTCCTTAATGATGGATAAAAGAACTATCTTAAATAGTACACATGTCGAAATTACTCTTAAGAGGTTGGCTAGTCAGTTAAAAGAAAACCATAAAGATTTTTCAAATACAGTTCTTATCGGATTACAACCTAAAGGCATTCATGTATTAGAACGCCTAAAAGAGATTCTAGAAAAAGATCTTGATCAAGAACTTACTTGTGGTCAACTAGACATCACTTTTTACCGTGACGATTTTAGAAGAAGAGAGCAGCCGCTCATTCCATCCATCACAAATATTGACTTTATCATTGAAGACAAAAAGGTTGTGCTTATAGATGATGTTCTCTATACAGGAAGATCAATTAGGTCGGGACTTGAAGCATTGCTGGCATTTGGTAGGCCTAAACAAGTTGAATTAATGATATTGATTGACCGACAATTTGAAAGACATTTGCCAATTCAGGCAGATTACATAGGAAAGACAGTTAATACCCTCACATCTGAAGTTGTTCTTGTTGAATGGAAACAGAATGAAGGGCAAGATCAAGTTTATTTAGTTAACCAAGAAGATAAGAATGGATAATTTAAGTGTAGATCATTTAATCGGAATTAAGGACTTAACAAAGCAGGACATTGAATTAATTTTCAAAACCGCCGACAGCTTCAAACAAGTTATCAATAGACCGATTAAGAAAGTTCCTTCACTTAGAGATATAACTATTGCAAATCTCTTTTTTGAAAATTCCACTAGAACAAGATTATCATTTGAATTAGCAGAAAAGAGACTTTCTGCTGATACAGTGAATTTCTCGGCTGCTAGTTCTTCAGTAAAGAAAGGTGAAACCCTAATAGATACTGTCAATAATATCCTTGCCATGAAAGTGGATCTAGTGGTGATGAGACATCCGAATCCGGGTGCTGCTAAGTTTCTATCCGAAAGAATAGATGCTAGAGTGGTTAATGCAGGTGACGGAACTCATGAGCATCCAACACAAGCATTACTTGATGCATACTCGATAAGAGAAAAGCACGGAGATGATTTCAATGGAAAGAAAGTCGTTATTGTAGGAGACATTTCTCACTCTAGAGTTGCTCTTTCAAACATATTCTGCCTTCAAAAATTAGGAGCCGAAGTAATGGTCTGTGGACCAACAACTCTAATACCTAAGCATATTGATAAGCTAGGAGTGAAAGTTGAACATAATTTGAGAAAAGCTCTTGAATGGTGTGACGTGGCTAATATGCTGAGAATACAGCTAGAACGTCAAGAGATTAAGTACTTCCCTTCACTAAGAGAGTACACTATGCTTTTTGGCTTAAATAAAGAATTGTTAGATAGCCTTGATAAGAAGATTACTGTGATGCATCCAGGTCCAATCAATAGGGGAGTAGAGATTTCTTCAGATGTTGCTGACGGAGATCAATCCATCATCCTTCAACAAGTTGAGAATGGTGTGGCGATTAGGATGGCAGTCATTTATCTTCTCGCAGCAAAGATCAACAGAGCATAAGGCTGACAAAACTCAAAGCAAGGTCACTGAGACTCTCAAAATATCCAGTTTAAACAGGTGGTAGGTCGCTGAGGCTACTGAATTACTGGAGTTAGGCGAAAGCTAGGTCACTGAGGCTCTCGAAGTGCCGAATTCTGATCTCTGAAGACTTAGAACGAAAATCGTTATTTAATCAAATTCATCCTCAATTAACCTTTAATTGTTCTTAACTCCTGAAATTGTTAATAAAACCAAGGGAATTTTATTATAAATTTGGGTCAAACAACAACCTATGAATTTTTCGAAAGAAGGAAAAGAAAAATACACTATCGTCACTTCTAACGTTGAAAAGCTTGATTCTACTAACGCTCCAGAGCTAAAATCAGAATTAGTTTTAATCAATAAGAACTCAGTGAACAATATCGTATTGGACATGTCGCAGTCAAGATATTGCGATTCTTCTGGCTTGAGCGCTATTTTAATAGGGAACAGATTATGTAAAGATTCCGGTGGGAAGTTTGTTTTATCAGGTTTACAGCCTAATGTTTTAAAATTGATTGAAATTTCTCAGTTGACATCAGTTTTAAATATTTCTGAATCTATTCAATCAGCTTCCTCTGATATTGAGGCATAAGAATTTCAGATGCCTTTTAAATCTATTTCAGAACAAGATTTAATTTTCTTTCAATCGTTTTTATCCGAGTCTCAAATCCGTAAGGATGACGAGAGTATTCTGAATTATTCTCATGACGAGACTGAAGACTTGGTTTTTTCTCCTGATATTGTGTTAATACCAGACGCCACTACTCAAGTTTCAAAAATATTAGAATATTGTAACGAATATAGTATTGCAGTAACTCCACAAGGAGCTAGAACAGGCTTAAGTGGTGGAGCACTTCCTTTGTTTGGCGGAGTAGCGTTGAGTTTAGAAAGGTTCGATAAAATATTAGAGATTGATGAGAATAACTCTCAGGTTACCACAGAGCCAGGCGTAATCACCCAAGTATTACAAAATGCAGTTGCTGACAAAGGGTTGTTTTATCCACCTGACCCAGCAAGTAAAGGATCTTGTTTTATTGGCGGAAACCTTGCAGAGAATTCAGGAGGACCAAAAGCTGTCAAGTACGGCGTTACCAACCAGTACGTATTAAACCTTGAAGTTGTATTGCCTTCCGGCCAAGTTATTTGGACAGGAGCAAACGTATTGAAGAACGCAACTGGATATAATTTAACTCAACTCATAGTTGGGTCTGAAGGAACTCTTGGAATAATTACGAAGGCAGTTCTGAAATTGATTCCATTGCCTAAGTTAGATATGTTAATGTTGGTTCCCTTTATAAGTGCAGAACAAGCATGCGAAGCTGTTGCCGCAATCTTTAAAGAAGGCGTAACTCCTAGTGGAATTGAGTTTATGGAGCGTGATGCATTGATCTGGACCAAAGACTTTATTAAAGATGAGTCAATTAAAATTCCAGATTATATCCAAGCTCACCTTTTAATTGAGGTGGATGGAAATGATAGCGAACAACTGATGAAAGAGTGTGAGGTCATTTTAAATGTCTTGGAACAGTTTGATACAGATGAAATTCTATTTGCCGATTCTGCTGCTCAAAAAGAAACCCTTTGGAATCTTAGAAGAAAAGTAGGAGAGGCCGTTAAAGCACAATCCATATATAAAGAAGAAGATACTGTTGTTCCAAGATTTGAGTTGCCTAAGCTTTTAAAAGGAATCAAATCGATTGGATCTAAATATGGCTTCCATTCCGTGTGTTATGGACATGCCGGTGATGGAAACCTTCATGTCAACATTATTAAAGGTGATTTGTCTGATGACAAATGGGATAATGAACTTCCAATAGCTATTAGAGAGATGTTTGACTTGACAGTAGGCTTAGGAGGCACTATATCAGGAGAACATGGTATTGGTCATGTTCAAAAGAATTACATGGATATCCCTTTCGGTGCAGTTGAGCTCAACTTAATGAAAAGCATTAAGGATGTCTTCGATCCGAATGGCATCTTAAACCCAGGCAAAATATTCCCAGACACGCCATAGTTACCTTTCAATAGTCCTCCTTTCAATAGTCCTCCTTCGAAAAATTAACACCATTTGTCATCTCTTCGAAATGTCTAGTCTATAGTAAAGAAGAATAAAAACCCAAGGGAAGGTCACTGAGGCTCTCGAAGTACCGGATTCTGGTCAATATATCTCAATTCAAAAAACGAAACCCTGAAAGGGTCCTACCGGCAAAGCCGAGAGGAACGAAAAACGAACATTTGTCATCTCGTTTTATTCTCCATCCAAATTGCGTAAGCAATTCTCTTCTCCTTTAAGGAGAAG
>JBLFXO010000042.1:0-17257 GCA_047609865.1 Arenicella sp. | reverse complement strand
AAACCCTAACACGCTTAAAAATATGCCTGACTCTTTCTTTTTAGAAATGAATTCAACTAGTTTATCCTTATTGGTAATACCAACATTCCAATCGCCGTCAGAAGCAACAATAACCCTGTTGTTTCCGCCTTCAATCATATGCTTTTCAGCGAGTTCATAAGCTTTTTGAATTCCTCTAGAACCTGAAGTAGAACCACTTGCACTCAGTTGATTGACCGCTTTGTTAATCTTACCCTTCTCGTTACCAGCTGTTGGACTCAATATTACCTTCGATTGAGAAGCATAAGTGACGATACTAATTTTGTCTTTTGCCCGTAAATTATTTACCAAATAGTGAATGGACTTCTTTACCAAAGGCAGTTTATTTTGATCTCCCATAGACCCGCTCACATCAATTAGGAAAACTAAATTCGATTGTGGCAGTTCTTCTTTTTCAGGAACTTCTATAGCCTTGAGTTTAATCATTACTAAATCATCTTCTGTATTCCATGGGCAGGGACTAATCTCTGTTGTAATCTTTAATGGATGTACGTCTGAAGTCTCGGGAGTTTCTAATTCATAATTGAAAAAGTTCAACCATTCTTCAATTCTGATGGCATCTTTTGGCGGTAATTGTCCTTGATTTATAAATCTTCTAAAGTTTGTGTAAGATGCGTTATCTACGTCTATTCCAAAAGTGCTTTGCAGCTCATCAATGGTCTTAACCCATTTGTTTTCTTCGTATGATTCGTATTGCTCATATTGTCTGGCAACGTCTGGAATAGAAGTATCATATCTGCGGTCTTGTCTTGAATTCCGTTTATATAAAACATCTTGTGCGGGATCTAAATCAATAAGGGCCTGTTCTTTTTCTTCACCGCGCAACATGATGTCACTTTTTAACTCTTCACCACTAGCTATGGAGTATGACTGTCTTCCTTGAACTCCAGTCAGCGCTCCACTTGAACCATTGTATGACCAGCCTGTGGCATTCCCGTATGCACTGCAACTTTGTCTTCCGCCGTGACAAGATGATAATATAAGAACAAGAAATATTGTGATTAATGCTAATAGAGGATAGATTTTTCTCATTGGTGAGGATTAAGGTTGCTGCTATAATCCTCAAGTGCTGAAATGGTTACAAATGATTCTAACTCTTGTAAGAGACTGGTTTAATTTTCGACCCACCTCTAAGAATTAACCAAAAGATTAGGAATGGGAGGAAAAAAGGAATGCATCCAAATAGTATTAAAGCGAGAATTATTAGGGTTCTAATTGCTCTAGCCCGGTTGAGTTTGCTAAACTTGGCTGCACCAATTTTTACATAAAATCTACGCATTGCGATCGCCGCTGTCATTAGAAAGAAGAAGCCCACGAGAAAAATACCCAAAGCTATAAGCGCAATTTCTACGACAAATATTGCACCGATTAAGACCAAGGCTATGGCAGCTAAACAAATCAAGCTTGCCCTAAAAAATCTACGTGCCGCATTGAAATGAATGTTATCGTAATCTCCTTTATTAAATACAGCTGCTGATTGATCTAGGCGGATACGTTTAAAACTTGCCGTTTGGTTGCCAAATTCGTCCTTCGGTGAGTCAAGTGTTATTCCTTTTGATCTATATCTACTGATTTCATTTGGATTAATTTTCACACTATCATTTTCAATAATATCGTAAGATTTAATCGTTATTTCTTCACCTTCTAAAACGCCATCTGAGTTTCGAATTAGTCGACCAGTAAGAGATCCGTCTTCCTCAAATTTTGGATTTTGGAGATGATATTTATAAGCACCAACATTAACAAAAATCTCCCGATCATTTTCAATACCCTCTCTTAAATAGTCTGAATAACTTTTCGTGTTAACAACAGGTTTTGAGGTCTTATCAGTATTAAGAATTTCATCATCATTATTTGAAATTTCAATAGGCTTTTCAACCTTGACTGGTTCTACCAATTGTTCGTTAGATTTATAAATGAATATATCCTCTTGATCAATTACTACCTGATTTTCGTTGTTGGATGTCTGACCTTTTACTAAAATCACATCTGAATAGGGATAACTTGAAGGTTTGGAGCAAATAAAAGCGGAACCCACTAAGTTTCCTTCATCATCTAGTGTTGGATCTACCAACTGAAAATGTTCGCCACCTTTCACTTGCACAAAGATTTGTTTTCGCTCCTTAATTGCTTTTTCAATTTGCTTTGAATAAGGTCCAGTTGGCTTTGATAAAGTATCAGTAAAAAGGAATCGTTCACTATCATCAGCAATAGGTCCAGCACTTAAAACTTGATCAGTCTCTTCTTTTTCAATGGAATTGGCCTTGTCTTTTTTTGAAGACAAATGTTTAAGATTCGTGAATTTCTGTTTATTAAAATTTCCTGAAAATTGACATGAACTAACCAGAAAGGAGAACAGGAAAAATTGATATATAGGCTTCATTTGTTTTGTTTTACATCACAAAAATAAGAATACATAAAATGGTTTTCTTATTGAATAATGCAAGTAGAGAATCGGTTTTGCGATTTGTGCAAAAATCAATTCTTTTCAAAATAATCCAGTATAATTTTAGTTTTGGATTTCCCTATTACCTTTTCGATTTGCTCGGGGTCAGCTTCTCTTAATCGCTTCATTGATTTAAAAGTTTTAATCAAATCTTCAAAAGTCTTTTCTCCAATTCCCGCAACAGACGTCAATTCATTAGTCAAGGCACCTTTACTTCTCTTATTTCGGTGATGAGTGATTCCGAAACGGTGAGCCTCATTTCTTAGATGTTGGATAATCTTTAAAGATTCAGACCTCTTATCAATATAAATAGGAACTGAATCTCCTGGAAAGTAAATCTCCTCTAATTTTTTAGCGATACCAACAAATGTGATTTGACCTCTCAAACCCAGTTTATCTATACTCTTTAAAGCTGAACTTAATTGACCTTTACCACCATCAACAATAACAAGCTGAGGCAAGGGCTGGTTCTCTTCTTGCAGCCTTTTGTATCTTCTGTAAACGACCTCTTCCATTGATGCGAAGTCATCAGGTCCTGTCACGGTTTTTATATTGAAGTTTCGATATTCTTTTTTCGCAGGCTTGCCATTTTTAAATACCACACAGGCCGCCACAGCATTAGTTCCCTGAAAGTTTGAATTATCAAAACATTCAATATGAGTTGGCCATTCTTTTAATCGGAGATCCTTTTTCATAGTCTCCATGATGCGCTCTAAATTTCTATCAGGATTTTTCACCTTTTCTTGCTTATGCTTTTCGAGCATATAGAATTTGGCGTTTCTAAGGGATAGATCTAACAAAGCTTTTTTATCTCCCCTATGTGGGTTTGTAATCTTGAATCCTGGTAAGTCATTAGCAATGTCAGCTTCGGTAATGATTTCTTTTCCCTCTGTTCCAAATCGCTCTCTCATTTCTGTGAGAACAATTGGGATTATTTGCTCTGGTGTTTCGTCTAATTTCTTTTTTACCTCTACAGTATAACCATGAATAATGGCACCGTTATTCATTTTGAGATAATTCACATAAGCGAATTTATCATCTTCTACCATGGTCATGATATCCACATTGTGAATAGTAGGGCTCACAATAGCAGATTTAGAATAATAACCTTCTAGCAACCTGATCTTCTCTTTAATATCTTGGGCCTCTTCGTATTTTAAATCTGAGGCAAGTTCCTTCATCCAGTTTTTCAGTGCTTTAATTACCGTGCTAATATTTCCTTTTAGGATGTTTTTTATTTCATCCATATACCTTTGGTATTCCTCTTCAGTCTCTTCTCCAATACAAGCACCTTTGCAATTCCCAATGTGATATTCAAGACAAACTTTGTAATCCTTTTTGGCAATTGCCTCTTTAGATAAATTCAAGCTACATGTTCGCAATGGATACACTTCTTTGATAAGATCAAGCAAAGTGTAGAGCATTTTTACGGAAGCGTATGGGCCATAATACTTTGAGCCATCTTTGATGACTCTTCTGGTTTTGAAAAGCCGCGGGAAAGCTTCATTTTTTATACAAATCCAAGGATAAGTTTTATCATCTTTTAGCTGGATGTTATATTTGGGCTGGTATTTTTTAATAAGATTATTCTCTAAAAGAAGAGCGTCCATCTCTGTATCAACCACCAAATATTTGATGTCGACAATGCGCTTAATTAGCATCAAAGTCTTCCCATTATCCTGAGACTTTGTAAAATAAGACGCGACCCTTTTCTTCAAGTTTTTCGCCTTTCCCACATAGATTATCTCCCCAGATTTATCATAATATTGATAAATCCCAGGTGAATGCGGAATTGATTTTACTAGCTCTTTGAGGTCTTCGTACATCTGAAAACAAAAATACGTCTTGAAATCTAAGTTTGGCCAAAATATTTGATAGAATCTACATTTCAATATCTTTGTACAAATCATTGACAATGAAAAAGCTACTTACGATACTTAATTTGGCCCTTTTAACTTTAGGTGCTCAGGCTCAGGAATTCACAACTATTAATGAAGATTTCTCTAACAACGACCGAAAGTGGTTGGTAGATGAAGATGAAGAAAGAGCTTCTGAAGTGAAAGATGGAAAATTCATCATCAATCAAAAAGAAGACGCTTCATGTGGGTATTGGCGAGAACTTACGGTGAATCCTCATCATGACTATATGATTGAAGCAAGTTTCACTCAGGTTAGTGGAGAAGATAATAATGGATACGGAATCCTTTTCGGAAGATATGATTGGGATGATTATTATGCTTTTGTTGTGAGTTCAACTGGATACGGAAAGATTTACGGAAAAATTGATGGTGAAAGAGTTGGATTAGTAGAATGGAAACTATTTGAGCCAATCAACATCCTGGGTGAAAGAAACATTCTCAAAATATCTCAAAAAGATGATATAGTTAGTTTCTTCATTAACGGTAAACTGTTTCATACACAAGAAAGCATTCCTTTAGTAGGTGAATTAACAGGGTTTAAATTGGATGACCTAATGAAAATTGAAGTTGACTTTTTGAACATGAAGTATAAAAAGCGTACTATCAACTTAATTGATAATCCAGAGAACGGATATGTAAGAGAGAACTTAGGAACTAACATTAACACTGTGAACGAAGAGAAGAGTCCTTTCATAACTGCTGATGGTAAATACCTTTATTTTAATAGAAAAAATGATCCTAACAACTTTGCTCCTGACATGACAGATATTTGGATTTCAGAGTATGATTCTATTAATGACGAATGGGGCCAAGCAATGCATCCTGGCAAGCCGCTAAATAATGCGGGTCATAACTTTGTAATTTCAATTACACCGGATGGCAACAAAGCACTTTTAGGTAACACCTATAAAGAAGATGGCGGAGTAGGTTTTTCTGGAGTGTCATTAGCGCATAAGAAAAATGGTAACTGGCAAGTGCCAGTAACTCAAGCTGTGAAAGACTTCGTGAATAATGACGAGTACGTAAATTACTTTTTAACGTCTGACGGAACTAAATTGATTAGTTCAATTGATGATGGAGAATCACATGGTGATAAGGATTTATACATCAGTTTTCTTCAAGGTGATAGCACATGGACTAAGCCTTTGAATATGGGGAATACGTTGAATTCATTTATGACAGATTTCTCGCCTTTCTTGGCTTCTGATAACAAAACAATGTACTTCTCTTCTTATGGACATCCGGGTTATGGAAGTTCAGATATTTTTGTTTCAACAAGAAAAGATGAGAGCTGGACAAATTGGACGACTCCGAAAAATTTAGGCCCAGAAGTTAACACTGAGAAATGGGATGCTTATTTCGTAATGCCGGCTCATGGTGATTTGGCTTATTTGGTTTCTTCTGAGAAATCGGGATACGGAAAAGGAGACATTTATAGAATTAGAGTTCCAAAAGATTCGAAACCAGAGCCTGTTCTTATTGTGAAAGGAAAAGTGATTAACCAAAAAACGAACGAGCCAATTGATGCCTTTGTTGAATACGAAAATTTAGGTTCACAAGAGCGAGAGGGAATTGCTCATTCTTATGGTTGGGATGGATATAAAATTGTTTTGCCAGCAGGAAAGAATTTTGGATTCAGAGCAGAGGCTGAAGGTTTTATTCCTGTTTCAGAGAATATTGATTTAAGCCATTTGAGCGCTTATTCTGACACCACTATTAATTTATTCATGGTTCCTATGGAAAAAGGTCAAATGATTGCTCTGAACAACATCTTTTTTGACGAAAGTAAAACTACTTTGAGAGGCGAATCTGAATTAGAATTAAGAAGAATGATTGACATCTTGGTAACAAACAATCAATTACACTTTGAAATTCAAGGACATACTGATGATCACGGTGAAGACAAAGACAATAAGAACCTTTCTGAGAATAGGGCTAAAACAGTATTCAAATTCCTAGTTGAGCATGGTATTCCACAGGAGAGATTATCCTACAAAGGCTATGGGCACAAGAAACCTATTGACACAAATGATACTGAAATTGGTCGTCAAAACAACAGAAGGGTTGAGATTAAAATTAAGAAAGACTAATTACAACCTTGGGAATGCGATTGTTGGATTAGAAGAGTTAATTCTATAAATCATCATCACTTCATGTGTTCCGCTATAAAAATTGTTTAAAGCAGAGAATCCGTACTCATATCCGTAAGAAAGTAAAAGCTGAGGTACAATGTACATTTGGACACTTGCCATCAATTCATTGCTTGTTCTATAAGAAAGCCCTAATCCAAATCTATCCTTAAACATGGTGTTAATGTTGAAGTCAACTTGAAGTGGCGCACCTGCTACTTGCTTTATCAATGAAGAGAAAATTACATTGTGTTTATCTTTAATTCGCCACTTGTATCCACCATGTAAATAGTAATGAAGATTGGAGGCATTGAATCCAAATTCTCCATCAGGAATACCATCTAGTTCAACGACCCTGTTCTCTAAGATATTCGGCATCACAAATCCTACATAGAAATTGTTTCTAAAGAAGTAAGATCCAAATTTGAAATTCGGTAAAGCGAATGTTGGGCTGTTAACTGTATAAAGTGGATCGTTAGCATCAATTGCAACAATGTTTGCCAGATCGGCCTGAACTAAATTCAAAGAAGCTGACATTCCAAAAATCAATCTACTCTTTTCACCAGTAGTGATCTTGTAGGCATATGTACCTGAAATCTCGGTTGAAGTGCTCACTCCAATTTTATCCATCACGGCATTAACACCAATGAAATTCTTGTGCTGTTTGCCGACAGGCATGTTATAATTGAACCCTCCTAAATGTGGAGCGCCATCAAATTTCACCCACTGGTTTTTGTAAACCAATGCCAAGTTAATTTCATCAAATGTTCCGATTGAAGCCGGATTGATGAATGGTTGATGAATTGCGTATTGACCAATATGGAATTGGTTTTGTGCGATACCGTTGAATCCAATTAAAATGGCAATTATTGCTAAATATTTTTTCATAATCTAAAGTTTAATTGGTTCTTATTTTCTACGAATATCAATGAATCCATTATACGGTTCATCCCCATTCCCTAAGTCGAGAACATAGAAATAAGTACCATCTACTACTTGATCACCTGTTATTTTCATTTTTGCACCGGCTGAGTTTCCATCCCAGTCACTTTGGTATGGTGCTGCTTCATAAACTTGGTCTCCCCATCTATTGAAGATGACAATTGTGTTTTCAGGATATTGTTCAATGTTTACGATTACAAAGAAGTCGTTGAAACCATCACCATTAGGAGTAAATCCGTTTGGAATAATAATTTCTTGCTCCCCATCTACCGTAAAGTAAATAGTTGCTCTTTCGCATTGTGTAATACAAACAGGGTCACAGATTTCATATTCTAAACTATCTAAGCCTATGAACCCGAGATCTGGTGTGTATTGAAATTCTCCGCCTCCAAGGTAAGTTGCACTTCCATTGATTGGGTCTTCAATAATCGTAATAGTTGCGACATCTCCCGTATCATTAACATACGCGTCTACCGTCACAATTAAGTTAGGGAAAGTTGAAACTGAATCATTATTAGCAGCAACACTAGAAAGATCTGAGAAGTCAACTGTAACCACCAAAATATTCTCACAGCCATTTCCGTCAGTTACCGTTAAAGTATAATCACCAGGTAAAAGATCACCAACAGATGAAGTATTTCCAACATTGTTTAATCCATCATTCCATAAATAAGAGAATGTAGGCGTTCCGATAACTGAAAGGCCAGTAATAGTTCCACCACCGTTTACACAATTACCTTCAGTCATTGCAATACTTGAAGTGTCAATTTGAGGTATCGCATTTACATTAATTACTAATGAATCAATAGCGCTACAATTATTGGCGTTTGCTCCATCAATATAATAAGTCGTTGTTGCCGTTGGACTAACCGTTTGATTTTGACCAGAAAAAGCATTGGCTTGATCATCTGTCCAATTGTAAGTCGTAATGCCTGTTCCATTTGCTGTGATATCTGCTGATTCACCTTCGCAAATCGTTTGATCTGCACTGGCAAGAATGGTTGGGTTGGTGTTTACAATTACAACAATGTCATCAGTGTCATCACAGCTATTACCGTCTGATACTGTTACTATATAAGTTGTAGTAGATGCTGGTGTAACCGCTTGATTTTGACCATTACCTAAACCATTATCCCAATCATAATTCGTTCCGCCACTTGCCGAAAGATTAGCCGTTTCTCCCTCACAAATAGTAATGTCGGTTCCTGCGTCTGCAGTTGGATTAGGGTTCACAGTAATTGTTACCGAGGCGGATCCAGCGCAACCTGCGCCATCATCAACATCTACAATATAAGTTGTAGTTGATGCTGGGGTAATGTTTTGTGATGAACCAACACCTAAACCTTGATCCCAAGTATAATTTACGCCACCTGAAGCATTTAAAGTATGAGATTCTCCCGCGCAAATATCTGTATCTGCTCCAGCATCTGGAGTGAGGGCAGAACCAACATCAATAAAGATATCATCAGTTGCTTGACACATATTTGCATCCGTCACCGTTACCGTATAGGTAACAGGGGTTAGAATGTTGCTTACTGTATGAGAAGCTCCCGCTCCTAAACCACCATCCCATAAATATGTTGTTCCGCCTGAACCAGTTATTGTTGCTGTTCCTCCGTTACAAACTGTAATATCGTTTCCAGCAAAAGCATTAGGTAAAGCATTCACTGTAACGAGGACTTCATCCGTGTCTTCACATAAGAAGCCGTTCGTAACAGTTAAAGTATAAGTGGTGTTGCCTGTAGGACTGACGCTTTCAATTGGATTTGATCCGCCGGAACTCCAATCATAAGACCCACCACCTGAACCAGATAAGTTAGCTGATTGTCCGTTACAAATTCCTTGATCTAAACCGGCATTTGCAATAGGAGAGCCATTCACATTAACTGTGATGGCATCATTATCAATACATCCATTTGCATCAGTTACGATAACGTTATAGATTGTTGTGCTATTTGGTGATACTGTTTGAGATGATCCTGCAGCCGGGATATCCCAAGCATAAAGAAAACCTCCACCGCCACCATTGGCAGTAGCAACAATATTTGCTGATTCATTGTCACAAATCGTTTGATCTCCACCAGCGTTCGCAGTAGGGTTATCATTAACCGTCACATAAACTGAAGCGGATGTTGTTGTTCCACAATATCCTTGAACTTCAACTATGTATTCTGTATTCTGAGTTGGAGAAACTGTGTTAATTACGTTAGTTGAAGTAAATCCGACTGGGTCAGATGTCCAACTGTAGGTATAAGGTCCAGTTCCTGTAATCAAGGCTTCAATATCTGTAGAAGATCCATCACAAATAAACTCACTTATAGCAGCAGCTTCAACAACTTGAACCCCTGAAGTTGCGGTAATTGTATAAGAACAAATATCTCCAGCAAATCCATCAACGACTATATAGTATGTGTTTCCAATTGTTAAGCCTGTAGCTAATACTGTTTGAGAAGTTGAGGTTTCTAAGAAGTTTGAAACGGATGAAAAGTTTGTACAATTCGTTCCTTCAAATATTTGCATTTGCATTCCGTTTCCATTTTGACATGAAGAAATTTCAACAAAAAGCTCAGCAGTTGTTGCACCGGCAGTAAACTTCAACCAACTATTATTATCTAATTGTACAGGAGAACCACCAGTATATCCTGTTCCAAATACACAACCTGGGGTAGGAAATAATGGATCTCCAATTCCGCACATATTGTCAGGCGAATCAACAGTGTAAGCGCTAGAGGTCACACCACCGTATCCATTTAAATCACAAATTTGTTGCGCATTTGCACAGTCATCATTATCTGGCGAAGTCACACAAAGACTGAACTCACCGTTATTGTTATTTCCATATTCCCAAACTCTAATCCACATTGTCGCACCTGGTGTTAATCCAGTTTCATAGATGTGTGGCATTAAAATAGCATCACCTGCTTCACCGTCATCATCACAGGCAACCAATACTGGAGCGGCACATGTTCCTGAATAAAGAGCCATTGCGCCATCACCAAAATCAAGCTCAGCTGTATGAATATCCAACTCTCCACTTGGAGGAACAACAACAGAGAACCAAACATCACCACCTGCATATCCACCTTGAAATGGCGAAGATCCTCCACAACCTGAAGGAGAAGCTACACCAGACCCTACTGATCCTAGATTAGTAAATGTCAAATAATTACATGAAGGCGTAACAGTGGGTAGGCTATAAGCAGAACATGGGTCATTATTAGTTGAAGGAGCTAATCCTGTCACACAAGTTTGAAACGTTGAAGTTCCAGACCCTACGCCATAATGATATACTCTATAAAAGTAGGTGTTACTGATTGTCAGTCCTGTCGCTTGTAAGACTTCTAAACCGTTAAGACCGTTCACATCTTGACATTGAATGCTTGATAATGTTCCACAAGCGCCACTATATAGTTGAATAACGGCATCATAACCAACTGTAGGTGACACTGTGATATCCATTTCTGTGCTATTAGCTGTAAAGCTGTACCAAACGTCATCATCAGCATTTCCACCACCCGAACAAGAAGCAAAAGTTTGCGTTCCATTACCAGAAGATCCAGCTTGTAAAACGCATTGAGTTAGTGTCGGTGTAATAACTTCAGCATCCACACACTCGTCTCCTTGTGCTGATGCAATATGTGATGAGCCTAAAATCAATAAGATTAAGCCCATATTTTTGATCGACTTACTCATCTTTTAAAGTTCTTTTTATGTTAACAATTTCAGATCCATTTTCAACAATCACAGCTTTCACCCTGTCCATGACATTATAAGACATCATGTCGTGATTACTACATTGAAAATGAAGATTGTATTCTATTAAGATGAGCTCACAGTTTTTGACGCCAGGAAGTAAAGACACTTCTTCTTTAATTTGGCTAGCTTGTCCTTGAGTTTTCAATCTGTTCAAGTTAATGTTGTATTCAAAATGTTTGAGAGGTGCTTTTTCTTGCCCAAAAGATTGCAGTCCTATGAATAGGAATGTGAGCAGTAAAATTGCTCTGGAGTTTTTTCTTAACATAGTGTTTTCGTTAGGTACGCATAATAAATGCGAGGGCTAAAGTACTGCTTTCGACCCTAATAATCAAATTAAGACTACTTAATCGGTAGAGTATATAGCTCTTAAACGATTTAGTTAATGCTAAACGTTGAGCATTACGAGACGGGCAGTTTGACGGCTTTTTTGTTCAAGAATTACTTGCTTTCCAATTGTCACTCTTTCTAACGTTGGCAAGTCATAGTGACGGATTGTCACCAGCTCAAGTGGCTCATTGTATTTGACAATATATTCAGATTCAAAATGCGCTATAAACTTCTTAATGTCAATGCGTTTCAAATCACAACAGAATGAAAAACTTACTGCAGAATTTTGCATGATGTTCATTCTGATTCCTTCTTGGTTGAGGTAGGCAAATATCTCTTCTAAGTTCTCTTCAATAATGAATGAAAAATCTTTTGGCGAAAGAGAAACGAGCACTTGATCCATCTTAAAAATGAAAGAAGGAATATTACTGTCGTTCTCTTCAGATTGCTGAATCACTGTTCCTTTTGAATCTTGATCAACAAATGACTTGATATGTAAAGGAATGTTCTTTCTTTTTAATGGCTGGATTGTTCTAGGATGAATCACAGAGGCACCGAAATAGGCTAGTTCAATCGCTTCTCTAAACGAGATTTTTTCAATAAGTACTGTGTTGTCAAACCATTTTGGATCGGCATTTAACATACCTGGAACATCTTTCCAAATAGTTACCTCCTGAGCATCTAATGCATAAGCAAATATAGAAGCTGAAAAATCGGAACCTTCTCTGCCCAATGTTGTTGTGTGGCCTTCAGCTGTATGCCCTATGAATCCTTGAGAAATAAGCACTTTAGTTTCTGGAAAGCATTGATTCGCTTTAGCTGATATCTTAGAGGTAGTATCCTCCCAGTCAATCTTTGCTTCTCTCCATTTTGAGTTTGTACTTACTAGCTCTCTGGCATCCAACCAACTGTTGTTGATCTTATTTTTTGATAAGTATGCTGAGACAATTTTTGTAGATAACACTTCTCCTAATGACACAATTTGATCATATTCAAAATGGTAATTCTCTGAGGGTTTTTCAGAACACTTTGAATCAAGCGAGTCAAATACTTCATCTAATTCAGACTTAATTTCAGCTGAATTAGAGTCAAATAAATCTTTGATAATGATGTCGTGAAAGTCTCTCAACGACTTCAGTAAAACAGCACATTTTGCAGACTGATTCCAATAAGCATCTAAAATCACTTCGAGTGCGTTCGTGGTTTTACCCATTGCAGAAATGATAATAACAAGTTTGTCATTTGGATATCTAGTGATAATACTCGCGACATTTTTCACAGCTTCTGAGTCTTTAACAGAGGCTCCACCGAATTTGAATACTTTAATCATTTCTCAATTTTGCACGAAATTAACAGCTTTCATCAATACATCTTGAAAACTCAAAACGATTTTATTTTTTATCACATTTTGGCAATTATCTGTGAAAATTGATGAAATCAATTTTTCAGGAGGCAAATTCTTTACCTTTAATGTCTTTAGAGACTATTGGACATGCAACTTTTTGTTCGATCAATGCGTTCTCTACTTGAATTTGAATCCATGTATTATGAAGAAAATAAACGCTGTTTCGATTAAGAAAAGCCTTTTAAGTTTAATGATTCTATTGTTGTCTGCAACATTCTCCTTTGCGCAAGAGATTTGTGATAACGGAATTGATGACGACAATGATGGTTTAATTGATTGTCTTGATCCTGATTGCTTATCAAGCCCTGATTGTCCTGCTTTTGCGGTGCCAGGTTCTTGTCTGCCTATTGGATACTATCCTGATATTACTGGAACTGAAAGTGGTTATAAAGTAGCCATGCAAACGGCTGACGTTACTATTCCTATTCCTGCTAACTCTGAAAGATTGTCTTTGATAATTCAAGGAGTATATCAACAAGGAATCACAGAGAATTTGACGGGAACGAATGATGTAAATTTTGGTGAAGAACGAATTGTTTGGGGTAGAGTTGAGGTTGATTTAGTTGGAAATACTTCTTCTGGATGGATAGAGTATTTTGTAAACAACCATGAAAACAAAAGATTTTCTTGGGTGGATGAAGATTTAGGACCCAACATGACCGATACTTATGTTACTGTAGGACATGACTTCGCAGAGCTTACAGATTTTGAGATGTCATTTGACCATGTTGGGAATGACTTTATTGTTGGATGTAGTAGACCAGATGTTGACATTGCTTACTACACCATTAACTACGGAAACTTTACGACTGAGTCATTAACGAGAATTGAGGGAGCAAATCCAACTCAGTACCCAGCTTATTTTGATGCCGGTGATTATACTCAAACAATTGACATGCAGGCGGCTCCAGATAATGCTGACTATGTTATTTTGAGGGGAATTGGGATTAATCAAAACAGGATGGGGACAAATGGAGTTTTGGTTGGGACTACGAGAGAGGAAACACTTTCCATTAAATACATTGTTTGTAATCTAACTACAATGACGGCTTCGGGAGCATTAACTATTAATGCTGGGAATCAGCAAGATTTCGGATCAACTTTCACTTTTAAAGATTACGATTTGACCTCGGGGCAATCCATTGTCACGAACGCCACCCTTGCAGGAGATTTTGTGGGTAACATTACTCCTCCAGGTCAAATTGCAATTGGTGATATGACCATTGAGGTTGCTGGCACACAATTAATTCTTACAAGAAGTAATGTTTTTGGTGATGACTACAACGAAATGTATTACGTTGAATTTTTAAAGTATTCAAACCAACCGTATACTTCATCTTTCTTCATTACTGAAAACGCTTACAGTTCTCCTCAAGATATCGGATTTGATGCAGGCGGAATAAACAATGGTGTTGGAGTTTCTGGATTTGTAGATTTTACAATTCCCGCAGGAGCTAAAAGAGCCTATTTAGAATGTAGAGCGAATGGCCTTTACTCTTCTTTGAATTTAGTTGGACCAACAAATGTTGCTTCAAGTAGAACAAATGACAATCAAATGTATGCCTTCACTGAAGTCAACTTTGACTTAGAAGAAACGACTGGTTATTATGTGACATTGACAACGTCCACTAATCAGCAAATTTATGCTTGGCAAAACATTCCTATTGATCCTTTAGTTGATATTACGACTCAAGGTATTTATGGTCAGCCTTCGAATACTGATGAGCGAATCAACTTTGAAATTATAGCTCCAGACATTTTTAGAGTTCACCTTCAAAATGATAAACTAGCATTTGAGAGAATCATGCAGATCACTTTCTTGGGTTCTAAAATTAACTTGGTTTATAGCGAGTTTGATCAGAACACAACAGTTTACACAGGATGTGATAGTGTTTATTTTGATATGGAAATTTGTAATTCAGGTGGAGCAGATTTATCACAACAAGTTCCAATCTCTTTCTATGATGGTGACCCAACAGTTGATCCAACAGCAATTTATTTACAAACTGATATGTACAATCTTAATATTGATCAGGGTCAATGTGAGACGTTCACATTTGGAGTAAATATTGATTCTTTAGGAGGAGCAACTACCGGAGACATTACAATTGTATTAAATGATAATGGAATGTATTCAGGAATACCTGGAACTCAAATTCCAGACACTTGGGATATAGATTCTCTGTTTGATCAAGGAAACTCAGTTTTAGAATGTGAGTTTGCGCAGAACATCATTTCAGCACCTTGGGCTTTAGTTCCACCTCCACCTCCAACTGTAAACTTTAATCAAAATACGTTTACAATTTGTCCAGGAGAAGATGCTACTATCATTGCAACACCGGCAGGCACAACAGGGGAATTCTCAATGCAATGGACGCCGGGTGGTGTGGCAGATACGCTTAATACTATTACGGTAAATCCTCCAGTTGAAACTTGGTACTATTATGAGTTATCAGATGTGTGCCATGATATTATAGATTCAGTGAAGGTCGAAATTGGAAATGTAGATCTAACTTCAATTAATATTGTTGATGCGACAGATTGTCCTGGACAAGTCGGATTTACTCCTGGTTCAATTGATGTTTTACCTGATGATCCAACATGGACATATACGCTAGTAGGAGGTGGAAATACCTTTGGCCCACAGAATAACGGAAGCTTTGGAAACTTAGGAGGACAAACTTATTTACTCACCGTAACTGATGCCGCAGGTTGCGCAACTGATACAGTAATAACAGTTGGATTAGGAGCAAATGCTGTAACAGCTGTCTTTGTCTTGGACTCTGTCAGAGACGTGACATGTTTCGGAAATGATGATGGTGGTGCATATGTCAACACATTAGCTGGTGGACTACTTCCTCCTTTTGATGTTACTTGGGATCATACTTCAGGAAATCACTTAACGGTTCCTAATCTGCCAGTTGGTGGAGAATCTGATGTTGATGATTTATTTGGTGGACAATGGGTAGTGACGGTTACAGATCAAGAAGGATGTACGTGGTCAACAGCATTTGATATTTTTGAACCAGACGACTTGACTTTAGCCTTCAATGCTAATAATCCGACCTGTTTTGGATTTAATGATGGTTCTGTTACCATAAACTCAAATGGAGGGAATGGAACAAATGTCTTCGTTATTGAAGATGCAGCTGGAACACAATTGAATTCAGGAAATTCTAATACAGCCAATCAATTAGTTGAAGGTTGGTATTATGCCAACATTACTGATGAAAATGGATGTTTCGTTGAAGATTCAATCTTACTTTCTGATCCAGGACAAATGGCTGTTGACTTAGATTTAACAATGCCTTTATGTTTCAATTATGCCACAGGCGTGGCAATAGCTGATACAGTTTATAATTACACCGGTGCTTATAATCAAGTTGCTTATTTCTGGAATCCATCCTTAGGGAATCCAACAGGAATTGGAGCAGATACGGCTCAAGGTTTAACGGCGCAAGATTATATCTTAACAATCAATGATCAAAATGGATGTTCTGAAGTAATCAATTTTACAATTACTGAGCCAGATGAAATGGTATTTTCTCAATTAGGATCTGATGCAGCCTTTTGTAGGGTGTTTGAATATCAAAATGGTAATGGTGTTGTTTATGTAGCGGCTACTGGAGGTACAGGCAACTTTACTTACGAATGGTTCGATATTCTAAATGAGGAATATTCAAATAACTCAACTTGGGGTGGTTTGAACCCTGGTCAATATCAAATTCAAGTTTTTGATGACAATGGATGCTTATTAGCAGAGACAATTTCAGTTGATTCATTAAATCCTGAGGCAATTTATATTCCGACTTCAGCACAGTTTTTAATTCCAGGTGTTTGTGAAGGAACAGCAGTGGTTGACGTGAATTTTGTGAATCAGTCATTGAATTATGCAAATCCAAATAATCCGAATGCTGACACAACTTTCTTCTGGAACTTCAATTATGATGCTGGAAACCCAAGTATCGGATGGCAAATTTCACATGACGTGAACGAAATGTTTGATACATCTTATACTCAAGGTGGCCTTTACAATGTCTGTTTAGTGGCCCTCAACAAGAATGGTTGTTCCGATACGACCTGTAAAGAGATACTTGTCTTTGACCCACTTGGATTTGTACCAGTTAATACGTTCTCTCCAAATGAAGATGGCAACAATGATTTTTTTACCTTTGATTTCAGAGCACAGGCTGTTACTCAATTTAATTGTGTGATTGTGAATAGATGGGGAACTGTTGTTCACGAAATGAATGCTATCACTGATCAGTGGAATGGAACCGACAAAAATGGTTCT
>JBLFXO010000041.1:0-17360 GCA_047609865.1 Arenicella sp. | reverse complement strand
GCCAATTGATGATGTTGAATACTTCGGGGGTTATGACGAGCTAGTGACTGCTACCTGTGACTTAGAACCTGTTTTAAAATTAAAGAATACAGTTGGTCTTAAAGAGCTAGAACTCTCAACTCATTGTCAAGTTTTTGGAGTTTTGAGAATAATCAACTTAGGAAACGTTGATAGCGTAAAAGGAGACGAGATAGCTTTAATAGTGGATTGGGCCGATTGGAGTAATCTGAGCAGCTGTAAGATTTATACTTATCACGCTAATGATTGGATTAAGCTTTTGACGTTTGATATCCATGAAACGACTTTTTATGAGAATGATCCAAGAGAGGGAGAGATAGATGATATAATTGAAAAGTATGAAGATGGATGGGTGTACAAAGAATTTGATGTGGAATATGGTTATATATGGCGAAAATTGAGGCTATGAAATTAC
This sequence comes from Arenicella sp., assembly GCA_047609865.1. Taxonomy (GTDB): domain Bacteria; phylum Bacteroidota; class Bacteroidia; order Flavobacteriales_D; family Crocinitomicaceae; genus Paracrocinitomix. The sequence continues at coordinate 16,927 of JBLFXO010000041.1, read as the reverse complement.
TATTGATCATATTCTGCTTCCATTCCTATTATGGCTTTTCAGTTGTGAGAAAAGATAGAACGCCATTAGTTGAACGAAGTTTCGTCAGGGAGTCTAATGAAACGAATTTGCGCTGGATTTTCGAAGAGGAGTTGAAGTATAAGTTGGTGCAAGGCAATAGAGGTGTCTTTTCAATTGGGATCAAGCAATACGGAATGACTAGAGATTGGGATAAAATTGTTTCAATTAAAGTTTCTAAAAGAACGTACCAAAGATTCGATCTTTCGCAGGCCATTTCATTTAAAAAAGATGCAATGAATGGATTGTTTCCGGAAATTTCTGATTTTAATAATGACGGTATGCTCGATTTGAAAATTAGAACTTACGAAGCTGCGAGAGGCGCGAATGAAGTCTGCACGCTTTTCATCTTTGACCCTTCTGGCGATTCTCTAATCACAATTAAAAACTCTTGGCAATATCCAAACCTAAGATATAACGCAGAGTTAAATTGTGTTGACGCTTGGGCTGTTTACGGTGGCAGTAAGAGTGAGTTTCTTAAAATTCAGGGCGATTCCTTGGTGATTGAGGCTTGCGTAGAAGTTAGTGAAGGTGAATTAATTGTTCAATCTTATGATCATTCAGAAAAAGTTTATAAAACTATCAGGAAACCGTCAAAACTTGCTGAATTAAGTCGTTTTTCTAACTACAGGCCAGTGGAGCTAATGAGTTCAATTGATCATCCTTCAACTTGGTAGATTCCGTAATAATTGCGTTCTTTAATCCATGTCAGCACATGAGTATTTAAAAAACATCCACATTGGAGATGAGGTAGAAATAGTTGAAAAGCATAATCAACGCTCAGGAGAACTCACTTGGGGTATCATCAAGAGAATTCTCACGAAATCTAAGCATCATACACACGGTATCAAAGTAATGACTGAAGATGGAATTGTTGGTAGAGTAAAAGAAATAATTACGGATCCAGATGAAAATACTTAGAAGTACTCCTGTTATTATATTGCTCATTGGTGGTGCCATTACTAGTGGTTGGCTTTGGTATTGCGCAAATAAAGTGCTTGGTTTTTATCGTGGCCCAAGATCTGACGGGCAGTTAGGTCTTTTGGAAGCTGATATCATTAGAAGTGTCAGTTTTGATTATTATCTCTATCTCGGATTAACAATGCTGTTGCTGATATTAGCTGCTGCGGCCATATTCTTTAGAATTAAAATGAGAGACGATCCCCATGAATAAGATCAACTTGAGCGAGAAACTCAATCAATTCTCAGATCACTGGAATCCTAGACTATTGGCTGAAATGAATGGGCAACACATCAAAGTTGCCAAATTTCAGGGTGCATTTGTATGGCATTCTCATGAAGATGAGGACGAATTATTCATGGTCCTCAAAGGTTCATTCACAATGGAATTCAGAGATCATTCCGTTCATTTAAATGAGGGTGAAATCATTGTCGTGCCAAAAGGCGTAGAACACCGTCCAGTTGCTAAAGAAGAGGTAGAAGTACTGTTATTTGAACCAGCGACCACAGTTAATACTGGAGACGCAGACTCTGATTTGAAACAGTCTAAGTTAGATAAGATCTAATTATCTCTTATTTCTAATGTAAACAAGCTTATTTCTATGTTTTCCTGATTCTCTTCGTTCCATTTCAAACTTGTTCGTTGATTTGAACAAAGAGCTCAATTTTTCATAACCATAGTTACGAGCATCAAAGTTCGGTCGTTTCTTAAGAATGAAAGAACCTACATCACCAAGAAATGCCCATCCTTCGTCATCAGCAACATCTTGCACTGAAGTTTTTAGAAATTGTAATTCTTTAGTAGTGATTTTATCTACTTGAGGATTTTTCTTCTTGACTTTCTTTCCTGACTCTTCAACTTCATCTTCACTTGATCCTAGAATCTCTAGATAAATAAACTTGTCGCAAGCCACTATAAAAGGGCTAGGAGTTTTCTTTTCTCCAATACCGTATACTTTCTTGCCTGATTCGCGCAATCTTGTTGCCAACTTAGTAAAGTCGCTATCTGAAGATGCCAGGCAAAATCCGTCAACACTGTCAGAATATAGAATATCCATGGCGTCAATAATCATTGCTGAATCTGTTGCATTTTTACCTGTTGTGTAAGCGTATTGCTGAATTGGGTTAATTGCATTTTCTAAGAGGACAGATTTCCACTTATTCAATTGTGGTTTTGTCCAATCTGCATATATTCTTTTGACAGTTGGCGTACCATATTTGGTAAGTTCTTCAATCATTTCTTTTACATACTTTGAAGGTATGTTGTCGCCGTCAATCAGGACAGCTAATTTCATTTCGTTTATCATATTATTTTTTGGTTCTCAATACTAAAAAAGCCTTCCCGATAGAATCGAGAAGGCCTTAGTGAATTAGAACAATTCTTTTATTTCAGCACAGTCACGTGACCTCTGAATTCATATTTTTTATCTGTTGAGATTTCTTTACATTCAAGTAACCAAACGAAAGTTCCGTCTTCAACGCCATCAGGCCCGTAGCTTCCTTTCCATTCTGCGATTTGATTGTAAGATTCCCATACTGGTTCTCCCCAACGGTTGAACATAGTTAAGTGGTAATCATAGATGTCAATTCCGTCAATGTAAACTCTCCATGACTCATTGAACTCATCACCATCTGGTGTAAAGATTGAAGGAGCATAAATTATTACGTCACTTACTACATGTACACTTGTTGATACTGAATCTGAACATCCCCATTGGTTAGTTACCATTAATTCAACTGGGTAGTCACCTACAACACCTTCTGGGTAATAAACAGATGGAGACTCTAAGTTTGAGCTAGCAGGAGACCCACCAGGGAATTGCCATTGGTAAGTACTACCTAATCCCGGAGTTACATTGTTCATTTCAACACCTGTATCAAAGATGGTAGTTGGATTCGGGTTCACATAGAATAAAGCTTCAGGAACATCATGAATTTCAATGTAATCAACTGCATTGATTGAACTGAAACATCCGTATTCAGAATAAACTTCTAACCAAACATCATAAGTTCCTACTTCATCAAAAGTTATAACTAAAGGATCTTCATTGTAGTAATGGATTCCGTCAATCAACCAAGTAATAGAATCTGAATCCATTGGGTCAGTTGAGTTAGAGAATGTGATATCGGTTGGGTTACATCCCCAAGTTAAGTCTGAAGTAAACAATGGATTTGGAACGTTTCTCATGATAACATCTGTACAGATAGTTTGAGGAGTTGTTTCACATCCATCACTTACTGTTACACAATAAGTTGTGTTAGCAGCAGGGTTGATGTTGATTTCAGCATTCATGTCAGCTGTTGAGGTTCCGTTCGCAGTCCAAGCGTAATTGTAATCAGTTAATCCAGCTAAGTAACCACCAGTAGCTGTAACAGTTTGTGCAGCATCATAGCCAGGACAGATAGAGTCGTTTGCCGTAATTACTAGTGAAATTGGTGCGTGATGAGTAATATTGTAGGTTACAACATCAGATACACAACCTAAATCAGTAGTAGCAAATACATCAACACTCATATCAGTTCCAGCCGGAGTTGGAGTAATGACATTTGTTCCAGTAGTTGAAGTGCCCGCAGACCATGTGTAAGTGTATGTTCCACCAACCGGTGCATTGTTCCCCGCTGCTACAAGAGTTGCTGAGCCATTTTGGCAAATAACAATATCAAAAGCAGGGTCCATTGTTATTGCTGCTGGGTCAACTAAATCAACTGTAGATGAGAATTGACATCCTAAGTAGTCTTCAGAGACAACAGTATAAGTTCCAGCAAGTAATCCAGAGAACGTACTTCCTGCTTGGAAAGTAATACCATCTATAGAATAAGAGTTCCCGCCTAAACCTCCTGATAATCCAGAAGCGTCAGATACGATATCAATTTCACCGTCTGCATTTCCGAAACATAAAGGATCTGTTAAAACAGTAGTGTGATTTTCTTCAGAATAATATACAAATACCGTATCAGATCCATCAGGACAAACTAAGTATTCATCTTCTTGAAACAAAATATATTCGTAGTACCCAGATAAGTTTGCTGTCGCTATTGGACTAAGGTCCGTGTTAGCAGCAGTGAAGACAGCATTTCCAGGTCCACCAGAATTTGTTACTGCGCTTCCTAATTGCCAGAATGAGGCCCCAGTGTTGTTAGGACTTAATGCTCCTGTTAATTGTGCACCGTTTGCTAAGTCATGACATAAAGAGTCGTCTATTCCAGCATCAGGGAGTACCATTGGTACAACATTTACAGGTAATGCAATTACATATGCACCAGTAGTAGTTGTAACAGTTACGTTATAAAGAATCGTATCTACAGGAGATACATCAACGATTGGTCCACCTAATGGATCAGAAACACCAGTTGTTGGAGACCAAGAGTATCCTGTAACAACACCACTTACTTGACTGCTAAAGTCTAAAGTAGTTGTTTCACCTTCACAAATTGTAGGCTCACAGTTTTCAATAATTATAGGGTAATCTTCACACTCACCATAGTAGTTATAATCACACGGATTAATTGTAGCACCACCTTGAGCATACTCACATCTTACACGCATTCTGTAAGTTGTACAGCTAGATACCGCTGGGATAGTAAAACTTCCATTAAATGGAGCAGTGGATGCATTTGGAGATTCGTAAACTTTTTCTCCAGCATCATCAAAATCCAAATCTTCATTCCAATCCACCCAAATAGAAAATCCTTGAGACCAAGGAGTACCAGACTGAACTGTAAAGTTAATAAGGGCGCCAGGAGCCGTTATTAATGGCATACCTGCGTTGTAGATGTAGTTATTAGGCTGCATATTACAACCAGAGTTCAGGTTAGAAATGTTTGTTGTACCTCCTGTAGTAGAGAAGTTGTTAATCAAATCATTTACACCTGGTGAAGTACAAGGTGGTCCATAAGTTGGTGTACAATATTGCGCACTCGCCCCGTAAGAGAATGTAAGGAGTGCTGCAACAAATATTTTTTTAAGAGTTTTCATAACTTCTTGTTCTATCGTTAAATATCGATTTTAGTAATTTGATTCAATTTCAGCAAGTTTCGCATCAATAGCATCTTGTGATTTAAGCACAATGATGTCATTAGTTCCACTAACCACGATTTCTACTTCGCTCGATTGTAATCTTTGATCTTCTAATCTTGTAATCAAAATCATATCCATTGATAGATTTGGATCTGGACTAGTAGAAGGGATATAATACCAAGACTCCGAGTAGTAGTAAAGAGTCTTTTCATATTCCATTGGATTGGAAGCCATTTCATCAATTTCAGCTTGCGTGTAGTTCGCTGTCATTAAGTATAGAGCTTCCTCTGTTGTGCATTGACTGAATGAAACTCCGTTCATTACAAATGCAAAAAATAGAAACGTAAATAATTTATTCATTTTGACTTGATTTTGATAGGTAAACGTTACCCTTCTTTTATTGGTTGCTTTAAAATTAAATTTTCTTCATTATCGCTACCTAATTAACAATGCTATTCGGTATTGTTGATTTCTACACAGTTTTTCAGTTCATGTGGAGACTTCATCCCTCCATTACCATGTAAGCCTTTATTGAAACAGCTTATTTCATAACCGAGTTTATGAAACCAACTTTCAAATTCATCAAAGCTATATTCCGCTTCGGCACTAAGTGTGCAGAAATAGGTACTTGTTATGTGATCACTCTTTGTTGAAAGTATGCCTTTCTTTCCACTCAATTTCTTGTCAATGGTTTTTGCCTCAAGTTCGCTAGTGATTTTGTTTATTTTGAATTGAACAAAATATGCCGCACGATCTTGAGCTTTGGAATAAAATCCAAACAAGAAAAAAGTGGCTATTAGAAGCGTAGTTTTCATATTGACATACCTTGATTTCCTAATTATAATGTAAAAATCGATAAAATTGTTTGATATACCTTAACGAAAATAACAGTTTCGGTTAAATTTTAACTTTCTGTTTTTCTTTGGGTTTTCAATCTATTGCCAAAGTATTCAAGTGCAATGATCAAAGCTAATCCGGCAAGCATTAATAAAATTGCTAAAATCAACTGACTGTCACCAAAGAGCTTTGCAAAGGCAGAAGGTGAAATGTTCTCTTGAACTGCCGGAACAGTTTCTCCATGGCGATCAATCGTCCACACAGTGGTCATCTTCCAAGGCCATATCTTATTAAGAGAACCAATTAAGAAACCAGTTAAGATGGAGATAATCAGGTTTTTAGACTTTTTAAATAACCAATTCAATAATTTAGAAAAGGCTATTAAGCCCACTAAACAGCCAGCCATAAATATGGCAATGATGATCCCATATGAGAAGAATGCGTCCCAGTCTTTGGCTTTTAGTGAGTCAATTACACCAGTTAGGCTTCCAAGTATAGTAGTATATGCGCCCAGCAATAAAAGAATGAAGCTACCCGAAATACCAGGTAATATCATTGCACATATCGCTAAAGTTCCACAAAGAAAGATGTATAAATAGCTTTCTGAACCTCCTCCAGGTGATAATAAAGTGATTGTATATGCGAGCGCTGTACCAATAATTAGGGCAGAAATATTTTGAAAAGTCCATTTCTCAACGGTTTTTCCAACCAACCAAACAGATGCTATGATCAATCCGAAGAAGAACGACCATAATAGGGTAGGTTGGGTCTCTAGAAGATGTGTGAGTAATTTGGCTAGCGAGACAATTGATATTCCGATACCAAGAAAGATGGCAATTAGAAAACTTCCGTTCATGGCCGTCCACATTGCTTTAAACCCTTCTTTTCTCCAGGTTTTAATCAATCCAAAATTTAAACTTGAAACGGTCTCAAGAAATTCTTCGTAAATACCTGTAATGAAAGCAATCGTTCCACCAGATACTCCTGGAACGACATCAGCCGCTCCCATTCCTAAACCTCTGGCTACCAGTCCGAGAAAACTTTTTTTAGTCTTCTTCTGTGACTTCATCTCCTGATGGCTTTAATTCTTTTCCGATTTTCTCAGGTAAATATTCAAAGAAAGTATCACCTCTAAGTCCTAATCTCAGGCATTCCAATGGAATTACTTCATTGGGAGCAATATTTCCAAGATTTACATTTTCACCAAAAAGTCTGATAAACCAAACTTGTTGCGTTTTCTTAGGTGCTTCCCAAAGAATACTGTTAGGCTCAATTTTAGCAATAATTTTATTGATTAAATATGTGTGAGCTGTTCCATTTGGTCTAAATACACCAACAGTTCCACTTTCTCTACCTTCTGCAATTACTTTCCAAGAACCAGCTTCCAACTCAGTACTCATCATTTTAATCCATTTTGCTGGAGAGATAATAATCCCAGCATCCTTTGATCCAACCTCAGACATAACTGTTCTACCTTCAGCTAGTTTTCTGATGTACTCTAGTTTTTGATCATGCGGAATGATGATTGATCCATCAGAAACCTCACATAAATCAAGATTGAACTTGTCTATTAGTTTTCTGTAGTCATCAAATTTATTTCTAGCAATAAACAATTCAAAAAGAGTACCTCCAAAGTAAGGGCGTATACCAGCTGATTGATATAATTTAATCTTTTCTTCTAAATCTTTTGTCACCATGGCAGTTCCAAAACCGAACTTCGCAATGTCAAAATAATCACCACTAGACTCAATTAAATCCTCAATTTCACGAAGGCTTAGGCCTTTGTCCATCATCATGGTTGTCCCATTCTCTCTTGGTTTTTCGGGTCTCTTAGGAATGTATGTTAAGTCAAAATTATAGCTCATTATCTAGATCAAATATTTGTATGAATTCAGTTAAGTGTTCTGCCTCTGGCAAGTACAAAAATAGTGTTTTCGCCGAGTTTTTATCTATTAAATACTCCTTCTTGAAAAGATGAAGTGATTCTGTTTTTTGTCCATCCAACCAAAGTAGGACACAAAAGTATATTCTTACCTTTAAATCCAATTGATTCAAATTCTCAAAAGCGGCCATAAAGTTGATCGCATCTTCTAAGCTAAATTGGCCCTTAATCTTCGCCAATGCTATAATCGCGTCATCATAAGTTGGTTCTATCTTTAACGCTTCCTCCAATTCTGTTTCAGCTTCTATCAATCTCTCTTCTTTATGTAAAGCCTCTGCGAGAACCAATCTGTAATTGGCATTTTCAGGTTGAATTTCAACTGCCCTTTGCAAGTAGTTGATAGCTTCAGTTCGATTTCCAGTTAATTCTTTTATAATTCCTATCCCTAACCAAGGTTCAGCCAGTTCAGAATTCATTTCCTTTGATTTCTCATAAATCTCAATGGCTTCGTCATAGCGCTCCAGTCGCTCATAGGCTTCTGCCAGGTAACTTAAGGTTAGGGCATCTTCACGATCAATCTCTACACATTTTGTGTAAGACTCTAATGCTTTTTGGTAATCGTTTATTTGCATATACGTATTACCCATATTGAAGTGAGCAGATGAGAAATCAGCGTTAATAATCACGGAGTAGTCATAAGCCCAAAGCGCTTTTTCAATGTTGTTTTTTAAGAAATAGATATTTCCCAAATTGTACCAGGCAGTGAAAGAGTACGGATTATTGTCAATATATAAAGTGTAATATTCAATGCATTTGTCAAAGTTGCCTATACGTTCATAACAATAGGCTATTTCATAGATAGCTGATTCATTTTCAGGAGAACTATGCAATAGTTTCTCTAAGGAGCGAATTGCATTTTGATACTCATGAATATTCTCGTATTCTAATGCTAAATCAAAGAGAATATCTTCTACTTCCCAGTTTTCTTCATGCTGAGAAGCCACTTCAAGTGCTTTCTCAAAGTACTTAATAGCCTTTCCGTGATCTCTCAATTGAGAGAAAACACTGGCCTTAGTTACATAAACTTCTGTATTAAAAGGTTCAGACTTCTCTAAATCTTGCAGAATTAAAAGGCTTTCCTTCAATTTCCCCGTAGTAGAGAAAATCTGTGCCTTTCGTAGTGTGAAAATATGATTTGAAGGATGCTGTTCTAAAGCGAATAAAATCGCGTTTAAAGACTTCTTCAATTGATTCTTTATAATAAAGTGGTCAATGATTTGTTCTAAAATCTCTGTATCGAAATAATAGACTGCCTTATCCTCCACCATCTGTTCAAAGCGCTCTAATTCCGAATTAAATTGGGAATCAAACTCATGCTCTTCATCATCTTCTTCATCAAACATAAAACTCCTTTCTTTAAAGATCGACTATTCAAGCGATCTAAACAAAAATAAAAGGAAGCGGTTGCCGATAACTATATCCTTGCTAATGTTATTAACAAGTTTATCAACATACGCTTAATTTAGAATTCGATTTTCCCTCCTCTTTTTCTTTCAGCTTCTCTTAAGTATATCTTTCTTAATCTGATAGATTCGGGAGTTAACTCTACATATTCGTCTTCTTGAATATATTCTAAAGCTTCCTCTAAAGAAAAGGTGACTGGTGGGATAACTCTCATTTTCTCGTCCGTTCCAGACTTACGCATATTGGTAAGTTGTTTTGTTTTAGTCACATTAATAACTAAATCACCAGCTTTTGAGTTTTCACCAATTACCTGACCTTCATATATGTCAACGTTTGGGTCTATGAAAAATTTTCCTCTATCCTGTAATTTATTCAAAGAGAATGGAACACTTGATCCTTTTTCCATTGAAATTAGCGATCCGTTCATTCTTCCAGGAATGTCTCCTCTGAAACGTTCATAGCCTATAAACCTGTGAGTAACCACGGCTTCTCCACCTGTTTGAGTCATCATTAAACTTCTTAATCCAATAATACCTCTTGATGGGATAGAGAATTTACAAATCATTCTTGCTCCCTTTGGCTCCATACTCACCATCTCACCTTTTCTCTTCGTAACAGCATCAATTGCCGTACCAGAAAATTCTTCAGGTAAATCAATAGTTAAATCTTCAATTGGTTCAGACTTAACGCCATCAATTTCTTTTAAGATTACTTGTGGTTGACCTACTTGCATTTCGTAGCCTTCTCTTCTCATTGTTTCCAAAAGAACAGATAGGTGCATCACACCACGTCCAAATACGTTCCATTTATCGGCAGCACTAGTAGGTTCAACTTTAAGAGCTAGGTTTTTCTCTAATTCTTTTTGTAATCTTTCATTAATATGTCTTGATGTCACGAACTTACCTTCTTTTCCAAAAAATGGAGAATCATTAATAGTAAACAACATAGACATTGTTGGCTCATCAATTGAGAATGGCGCAAGCGGGTCTGGGCTTTCGAAATCACAAATACAATCTCCAATATCAAATCCTTCAATACCTGTGATTGCACAAATATCTCCTACTTGAACTTCTTCAACTTTTCTTTTCTCTAATCCTTCGAAAACAAAAACTTCTTTAATCTTATGTTTCTCAAGAGATCCATCTCTTTTAGAAAGCATGATTTGTTGATTCGGTTTAACCGAACCTCTTGTCAGTCTACCAATTGCGATTCTTCCTACAAAAGAAGAGTAATCAAGAGATGTGATTAACATTTGAGTATTTCCTTCGTCAAATTTCTTTGGAGGGAAGTAGTCAAGAATAACATCAAAAATTGTCGTAATTGAATCAGTTGGCTTTTGCCAATCTTTTGACATCCAACCATTTTTTGCAGAACCATAAACAGTTTCAAATTCTAACTGCTCTTCATTTGCATCCAATTCAAACATCAAATCAAAAACCTTCTCATGAACTTCGTCAGGAGTACAGTTTTCTTTATCAACCTTATTAATAACCAATAAAGGTTTTAATCCAAGTTCTAATGCTTTTTGCAAAACGAATCTTGTTTGAGGCATTGGACCTTCAAAGGCATCAACCAATAAACAAACACCATCAGCCATGTTCAGTACACGTTCAACTTCACCACCAAAGTCACTGTGACCAGGTGTGTCAATGATGTTGATTTTTGTTCCCGCATAATTAACAGAGACGTTTTTTGAAGTAATGGTAATTCCCCTTTCTCTTTCAAGTGGGTTACTATCCATAATTAACTCACCAGTTGATTTAATAGGGTTTGTACCTGCTTCAATCATTCTATCTACCAAAGTAGTTTTCCCGTGATCTACGTGGGCGATAATTGCAATGTTTCTTAATTCCATGTTTTATTAAATATTAGAGCAAAGAACAAAGAGCAAAGACTTTTAGATTCAATTTAATGAACTCTTAAAAGACTTGATCATTTTCTGTAACTCTTGTAATTTTTCTATTTTATTCTTGGCCTCAATTTCAGATACATTATCTATTCTTGAAGCAATTATTAATTGTGTTTCTAATTCAAAGGCAGAACCTAAAGCAATGTCCAAGAATCGAGCAAACTCTTTATTCGTTGTTCTTCCTGATCCTTCAGCAATGTTTGAAGGGATTGAGACTGCACTTCTCACAATTTGGCTTGTTAATTCAAATCGTTCATTAGAAGGGAAACTTTTAGCCATGTCCAAAATTTCAATTGAAAATTCAAGACTTCGCGACCAAATGTTTAAGTTTCTAAAATTATGCATCCTTAATCTTTGCTCTATTCTCTTTGTTCTTTCTTTAGAAGTCTAATATTCTAGCATCTAGATTCTCATTACCTTCTTCGTCTTTCTCTAGAGGAGTAATTGCCACCGCCGCTATTTCCGCCGCCTTTGTTTCTTCCGCCGCCGCCATATCCGCCGCTACTTCTTCTTTTACTTCTATCTCCTCCGCCACTGCTACTGCCGCCGCCGCCGCTATTTCCTTTCTTCGTCTGTTCTACATTCATCTTCTTACCATCATAATCTACATTTTGAAGACTATTTAAGATAGTAGGAGTAGCTTCTTTATCAGCATCAAAGAATGAGAAATTTTTGAGGATATCAATTTTCCCAATTGAGTTCTTATCTAGACTTGTGTTATCACAAATCATTCTTAAAAGAGCTCCAGAATTCAATCCGTCTTTATCTCCAAGGTTTACAAAGAACCTGTCTTTGTTGTCATCATCTCTATCTCTTCTTTGTCTTCCACCATCCCTGCTGTCTCTGCTATCTCTGCTTGAAGAAGCTTCAGCATCAATGTTTTTAGACTTAGAGTAATAGCTTAAGAATTTATTGAATTCAGAAGAAACAAATCTTTCAATTAATTCTTCTTTTGAAACATCCTCAAACTTCTCCATTACAGCAGGCATGTATTTAGCAATACCTTCCTTGTTCACTTCAACTTCAGACATTTTTTCAACTAAAACCATCAGTTGTTTTTCACAAATGTCATCTGCAGAAGGCAGTTTTTGAGGAGCAAAAGATGTTCCTATGATTCTTTCGATACTACTTAACTTTCTTCCTTCTCTTGGTCCTGCAAAAGCAACAGAAACACCTTTCTTACCTGCTCTCGCCGTTCTACCAGAACGGTGAGTATAGTTCTCAACTTCTTCAGGTAAATTGTAATGAATCACGTGAGTAATGTCATTTACATCAATCCCTCTGGCCGCAACATCAGTCGCTACAAGAATTTGCAATGTTTTGTTTCTGAATTTCCCCATCACTCTATCTCTTTGTTGTTGAGATAAATCTCCGTGAAGTGGTTCAGCGCTGTATCCATCAGCCATTAACTTATCTGCAACGGCTGCAGTTTCTCTTCTTGTTCTACAAAATACAAGACCATAGATGTCAGGATTGAAATCTAAAAGTCTTTTTAATGCTGGATACTTGTCTCTATCCTTAATGATATAAGAATGATGCTCAATATTTTTGTTAGTCTCATTTTTACCACCTACAGTGATTTCAAACGGTTCTGACATATAGTTTTTAGCTATTCTAGCTACCTCTTTAGGCATTGTTGCTGAGAATAACCAAACACATTTATCTTCTGGTGTTTTCTGAAGGATGCTATCAATGTCTTCTTTGAATCCCATATTCAGCATTTCATCTGCTTCATCAAGGATGACAGTATCTACTTCGTTTAATTTGATTTTTCTTCTGTTGATCAAATCCATCAATCTTCCAGGAGTAGCGACAATAATATGCGCTCCCTTTTCAATTTGTCTGATTTGCTTCATGATATCAGTTCCACCATAAACTGAAACTACGTTCAATCCTCTGATGTTTTTAGAGTAAGTCTCTAAATCTCTACTAATTTGAATACAAAGCTCACGAGTTGGACAAATGATTAGTCCTTGAGTTGACTTCGTTGAAGGATCAATGTAATTAATTAATGGTAATCCGAATGCTGCTGTTTTCCCAGTTCCGGTAGAAGCCAGACCTATTAGATCACTAGGATCTTTTAATAGATGTGGAATTGCTTCTTGTTGGATTGGGGTTGGTTCAACAAAACCTAGTTCTGTTACGGCTGACAGAATTTCTTCTGAAAGACCTAATTCTTGAAAAGTCATAATATTATTTAGTTAGTTAACACAAGCCAAATCTCAATTCTAGATTTTGATAACTATCGAAACCCACTAAATACGACAGAACCAAAACTCGGCGCGAAAAATTTTGTGCAAATGTACGTCTTCTCTATGAATAATACATTATTAAAGGCCTTTTTACCGTTATTTTTCAATATTGTTTCGATAAGTGGCCACTTTTTTAGGATTAAAAGAAATGAAATCAGGTAAATACTTCACAAATAAGAAGTTAAAAGGGAACAAAATATCATATTTACACGTAGAATTCTGAGGATATTTATATGTTAATAACCGTTAACTGTTTGCAACAATAAACCGTTTGAACAACACTTTATTTTAAAAATGGTATTTTTGCAAGCGAAACCAAAGAAAACTGTTGATGAAAAGATTTATAGCATTTGCTGTATTAATACTAAGTGGAGTGGGATCATTTGCGCAACCCGGAGTCCCTATTGATACATTAGAAACACCTGATGGAAAGATGTTTATTTACGCTAACCGCACTTGGGAATATGAAGAGGATCGAAATTTTGATGGTGTTCTATGCCCAGACATTGATATTCTGGTTAAAACAGACACAAACTTTCAATACAAGTCTTATTGGAAAACAGATCGAACTATCACTTGTACGTCAAATGAAGTTGAGAATATGAGTGATACTTTGTGGTTATGTACAGTTGATACGAATCATAATCATGCTGTGATTCCACATCTCGGGAGAATTACTTCGAGATATGGATGGAGACACGGAAGAAATCATAATGGAATTGACATTGATCTAGAAACAGGCGATACTGTTAGAGCTGCCTTTGATGGGAAGATTCGATTTGCCAAAATGCATGACGGAGGATTTGGTAATTTGGTAATTATCAGACATTACAACGGTTTAGAGACTTATTATGCTCACAATTCGAAGTTGTTGGTTTCTCCAAATCAAGAAGTAAAAGCAGGTGAGGCGATCTCATTGGGTGGTAATACTGGAAGATCTACTGGTTCACACTTACATTTCGAAGTTAGATTTTATGACAATCCAATTAACCCTGAGAATTTATTCAATTTTGAAAACAAGTATGTGGATGACAATTTATTAGTTCATTCTGGTATTTTTAGACCTGGTTCTTCAAAACATAAATCAAGTGCTGGAAGCAATACTGGTGGGTCTAATAGTAAAGTAGACAAGTCATCACGAACTCACAGAGTTAGAAGCGGTGATTCTTTATACGGTATTTCTCTTAAATACGGAGTTAGTTTAGGTCAGATTTACAGAATGAATGGTTTGAGTGAAAGCTCAGTTCTTCAAATTGGCCAAACTATTAAAGTAAAGCCCTGATATGTCTAAAGTCGTTATCGAAATTAGTACAGAGACGGTATTAACAAAGGACGATTTAAATGGAGTTGTAGAACATTCAAGAGGAAAGTTCCCTGATTTATTATTTATTGGTGATATTGTTCAATATTCTGAACACGGATTTCATGATGTCATTGATGAAGAGGGCAATCACGTTTGGCGATATAAGGCCTAATTGCATTTACAATTGAAAAAGAATATATAATTTGGTTCTAAGATTTTATTCTTAACCAGAAGCAGCCCTTCTTCTATGCCCTAGGCTAGAGGAGGAGCTTTTTTAGAGCTTTAACTGCCAAAAGCCCACGTCTAACCATTGATTAAACTTGTGACCAACCTCTTTGAAGTGTGCTACTTTTTTGAATCCAAATGCTTCATGAAGTTTTTCACTTGCTGGATTAGGAAGAGTGATTCCGCCAATAGCACTTCTAAGACCAATAGCTTTCATTTCTTTAAGGAGCTCTAGGTATAATTTGGATGCAATACCTTTACGATAATGATCTTTATGCACGTAAACACTAGCTTCTGATGAATTCGCATAGGCGACCCTTGTTCTGAAAATACTAGCATAAGCGTATCCCATAATTTCACCATCTTCTTCAAAAACTAAATACGGATAAGTCTTTTGGATGCCTGAAATTCTAAGAGCAAAATCTTCAACAGAGACATCTTCTAATTCAAATGTTACAACGCTTGTTCTCACATAATGATTGTAGATGTCAACTATTTGCGAGGCGTCCTGGGGGGTGGCTGTTCTGATCATTTTATTGCGTCCAAATAAAAATTCTTAATCTGAGTTTTAATATTATCTGCGCCAAATTTACTTTGAATTTCTTGCGATATTTCTTTCGAATTAAACATTTTATATTCATCTGACATGATGAGCATTGCTCCACTGAGTTCATCCGTACTTTGAGGATCAATTAAAATCCCATTTTTTGAATGCACATACTCTTCAGGTCCCCCGCATTTTGTGCAAATAACAGGCTTTCCGGCTAGGATTGCTTCAGCTACTGTCATACCAAATGTTTCAAAATTAGAATTGCAGATATAAAAGTCACAAGAGGCATATGCCTTAAGAACTTCTTTGTGCTCAAGGCGACCTTTTAAATTGATTTGCTCTTCTAGTCCTAAATCTTTAACAAGATTTGTCAGGATCTTTTCATCAGGTCCTCCGCCTATTATGGTCAATGAAAGCTTATTATTGAGGTCATGAGCTTGTTTGAAGGCAGTTATCAATCCCGTGACGTTTTTGACATCATCTGCCAAATCAGAAACAGACAGAATTTCAATGTTATCGCCTCTTGGAGTTTCTTCAACGCCAGTTTGCATCTCAATTAAGTTTGGAATCACGATAGAATCAAAGCCAGTATTTATTTTAAAGTGAGCCTTAAGCAATTCACTGACAGTTGAAAGAGAAGCTGCTTTTCCCAATACTTGTTTATATATCGTTAAGTCGGCGGCATTCTTGTGTTCGTACTCTCCGTTAATATGTCCTGACCAGTGTTCAGTGATTACAAAAGGAGTTCCTTTCTTTCGCAAATCCAATGCTAAAAATGCAGATCTGTATGGGACGTGAACGTGACACAGGTCTGGTTTGAAATTAGAATCCTTGAAGGCTAATATTTGAGCAAGTTTGTAACGTCTGGCATTAATAATTTTTCTCAGTGAAGACTTGGATTGTTTAAAATAGACAGTTCGTTCAGTGATGCCATTCTCCTTGTTCTCGACAAAATCAAACTTTTTCTCAAGGTCAGGATCACCTTGAACGTAGATTACAAAGACGTTGAACTCATCTTTCATTAAGATGGCTTGCTTTTGAATAAAAGTCCCGAGTTGGATGTCCAACTTATTTGGATACCATCTCGGGAGTATTAGTATGTTTTTTTTATCTATCAATAGCTATCGTATTTTCTTCGTTGATCTTTACACTCCGAGCATTTAAATCCTTCAGGGGTGGCAGACCAAGTCGTACCATTGAACATTTCATTATGTCTATAATAGTCATCAGAAACATCTACCCTAATTCTATCAACGTTCTTACCAAATTTAATCTTTTTACCCGTTGGAACGTGAATTTCAACGACCACTTTTTGGTTACGAAGGTGTTCTTCTTTATTAATTGAGAAATACGGATCTAAAGTGATTGTATTGTCTGAAGTTTCGATTTTGTATTCGATTTCTTCGGCTTTGTGAATTGCACCTTTGTGAAATAAACCATTGCTTTCTTTGTACAAGATTACATCAAAAT
>JBLFXO010000040.1:0-17437 GCA_047609865.1 Arenicella sp. | reverse complement strand
GGGCCAACTTCAATGCCTTCTGACGGGGCTGGAAATGTTGTATTAACAGGTTTAGGTGCAGATACTTACACAATTTTTGATGTTACTAATGCTGCGCTTTGTACGACAAGTAATGCAGGTCCATATGTACTTTCTGATCCACCTTTACCAACAATTGTTGCTGGCACTGATCAAATTGTTTGTGAGGGAGCCGGAGTTACATTAACTGCATTTAATCCTAACGCAGCGGTAATCAGTTGGGATAACGGTGTACTAGATGGCATTGCATTCTTTCCATCACCTGGAATTCAGACTTATACTGCGACAGCAGCATTAAACGGTTGTATTAATACTGACCAGGTTGATGTAACTGTCAACCCATTACCTCTTGCAGGAATTGACGGTTCAATCACTTTCTGTGCTTCTGATCCTTCATCAGACTTGTTCGCAGAACTCACTGGCCTGCCTGATGGCGGTGGAACTTGGGCTCCAGCATTGAACTCGGGAACTGGCGTTTTTGACCCTGGGATTGATGCTAGTGGTGTCTACACCTATACTGTAACTAATGGTTGTGGCTCAGATGATGCTACTGTAGCTGTAACTGTAAACGCCCTCCCAACAGTTAATGCAGGTCTTGACTTCAATGGTTGTGATGCTGACATCTTAACATTAAACGGTGCAGGTGCTTTGAGTTATGTTTGGGATAATGGCGTTACAGATGGAGTTCCGTTCACTCAAGCTATAGGAACAACAACATACAATATAACAGGAACTGATGTCAATCTATGTCAAAACATAGATTCAATAGACATTACAATCTTTGCAAATCCACCAGCCTTCTCAGTGAACATGGCAAACCCAACCGTATGTGGAGCATTGGACGGATCATTTATGTTAACAGGTCTAACTCCTTTTGCCTCTTACAACGTAACTTATAATAATGGATCTGTTCAAGGGCCATTTGTCTTGAGTGCCAGTGGTGCAGGAGATCTTGACATTCTAACTTTAAATGCTGGTTCATACACTGACATTGAAGTAACAAATCTTAATGGATGTTCAACAACTAATCCAGGGCCTTATAGCTTAAGTGATCCTTCTGCTCCAACTGTCAATGCCGGAACAGATGTTACTATTTGTAATGGAGAGCCTATAGAATTAACTGCTACGAACAGCGCAAATGCTTTAATTAACTGGAATAATGGAGTGATAAATGGACATACGTTCTTTCCTTCAACAACTTTCACTTATACGGTGACAGCAAGTTCTGCAGGATGTGTAGCTTCAGATCAAGTAACGGTAACTGTAAATTCAATTCCAGATCCGGGATTAGTGATTGCAGATGCTACGTGTGCTAATACAGACGGCTTTGTTAATTCAACGATAACAAATGGATTAGCTCCTTACAGTATTTATTGGTCAAACGGAACAACAGGAACTTCAATCAACAACTTGGGGGCTGCACTATATTACATTAATGTGACAGATGCTAATGGTTGTTATGCAATGGAAGTTGCTTCAGTATCTTCAACAGCAATGTCAGTTTCTGGATTTAAAACAGATAACGATTGTGCAGATGATGAAAACGGAGCGGTTGATTTAGTTGTAACAGGAAATTCACCTTTCACTTTTTCATGGTCTAACGGATCTATATCAGAAGACATTACAGGATTAGCTTCAGGTCAATACGAAGTGATGATTACAGACAACACAGGTTGTAAAGGTGGTGCTTCGTTTATAATTAATGAACCCTTGCCAGTTTATGGTGAACTCGCTTCAACAAACGCAACTTGTGGCTTAGCTAATGGTTCAATCGTTTCTACTGTGCTTGGTGGAGCTACTCCATACGCTTATGAATGGAAAGATGAATTAGGTTCCGTATTAACTGGAGAGTTTTTAAGTTCGATTACAAATTATGGAGTTGGTGCTTATAGTTTGAATGTTACAGATGTCTCTGGATGTACTTCTGAATTGTTTGGAGGAATCAGTGAAGATAACGGTCCGGTTGTGACAGTTGATTCATTAGTCGCTTCAACGTGTGCTGATGACGGTACGATAAACGTTGATGTGAATTCTGCATTTGCAATTTCAACATATGCGTGGAGTAATGGCGGTAACACTGAAGATCAATCAGCAATAGGTGCTGGTCAATATCATATAACAGTTGAAGATATCAATGGCTGTTCAGGAGTATTAGCAGTTGAATTACCTGCTGTTCTTCCAACGGCAATTGAAATATGTATTGTTGGAGTTGATACGAGTACGAATACGAATTTGGTTGTTTGGGAAAAACCAATCACTGATGAAATTGCTTACTTCAATGTTTACAGAGAATCATCAATTGCTGGTATGTTCCAATTAGTAGATAGTTTAAGTTATAATCAAGAGTCGTCATACAATGACACAATCGCATATCCAGGATTAAGATCATGGAGATATAGATTAGGAACTGTTGATACTTGTGGAAACGAATCTATTTTAAGTGAAGCTCATAAGACAATTCATATTACATACAGTTCTACTGCCGGTGTTTATGACTTAGCTTGGGATCACTATGAAGGATTTGCATATCCTACCTATTATATTTGGAGACATACAGATCAAAATGGTTGGGAAGAAATCGCCCAAATCCCTTCAACAAATACGACTTATCAAAATACACCACCGTCAGAAGCTGGTATTGATTACATAATCGAAATCCAACCACCTTTCACATGTACTTCTACTTTAAAAGCTACAGATTACAATTCATCTAGATCAAACAAAGCAGATGGTGTCAATCAAAGTGGCCCAGATGATTCAGGAATTGGTTCAAATGAAATTGAGTTTGAATTGTACCCTAACCCAACTGAAGGACAATTCAAACTTGCATTAGGAGAATGGAGCAACTATTTTATCAGTCTATTTGATGTAAGCGGAAAACTAGTATTCTCTAGCACTATAAGCGGAAAGAATGCAATTCTGGATATCTCGCATTTAGAATCAGGATCCTACTTAATGAAAGTAACATCTGAAAATGGCGAAGGAAACAGTCAGTTGATCAAACATTAAAACTTAAATACATTAATTAGAAAGGCGATACAATTTGTGTCGCCTTTTCTTTTTGGTAATTGCAATAAATACCGCTTAATGCAGTTAATGTTTGTAAATTTAGTCTAATGAAATTTGCATTAATAACATCTTTCCTATTTGTTGCTCTTTCGGGCCAATCCCAAATTGGGATGCAAGATTGGCGAATTCATTTCTCAGCGTTCAATGTAGCCGGCATTGCAGAAAGTGAAAATTCTGTTTTCATGGCCTGCTCAAATGGATTGGTTGAATATGATTTGACAGACAACTCAATTAGCATGCTAACTGCGACTAACGGTCTTTCAGACCTTGGCGCATCTGCCATAGGTTCTGAAGGGAATGTTGTGATAGTTGGATACGCAAACGGGAACTTAGATATTATTGAAACTGACGTTATCACTAACATTCCTTGGATTCAAAAGGCAGAAATCTCAGGGGACAAGGCTGTCAATAATTTCTATTTTGATCAAAATATAATTTACGTCTGTACAAATATTGGACTAGTGGTTTTGGATAACCAACGTAAAGAAATCAAAGACACTTATTATCCATATGACAATCCTGTAGTGAATGATGCGACTGTTTTTGAAGACACACTTTTTCTGGCTACCGCACAAGGAATTTACAAAGCTCACATTGACGCACCTTTTTTGAATGACAAAAATCAATGGACACAAGAAACTAATCTACCAGCAAATCTTCTTTCTGCCAATTTTGAATTAATTGAAACATTCGGAACCAAATTAATGTTCTCTTATAACACAACGACATTTGAAAGTGATTCCATTTATTATTACGAAAACCACGCCCTAAATACTTATTCTTCAAATCCTGTGGAGATCAGTGGAATGAATTCTGATGATGGCAAATTAGTCTTATCACTATTCGGAAAAACAGCAATATTGGATGATAATTTAGCCATTGAAAATTCAGTATTTGATGTGCAAGGGAGGTTTCCAAATCCTGAAGGAGCCCTACTAAAAGATGGGCAAGTATGGTCTGCAGATGCTAGAAACGGATTAGTAAAAGGGAATGACAGTTGGAATAGTCAGTCTATTTTTTCAGACACACCTTATGCAGATGGCACTTATCGAATGGACGTTCAATACGGAACTGTATTAATTGCCGGTGGAGGCTTAACACATAACCTTCAATCGAACTATTACAGAAATGGTGTTTACCAGTTTAAAGATGAAAGTTGGACTAATTTCAATCATGAGAATCAAGACAGTATGGCTTTTGATACCAATTGGGATTTCATTTCGGTTGTAATAAATCCGAATAATACAGATGAAGTAGCATTTGCTTCAAGCTCAAAAGGTGGCCTCATGATAGTTGAAGATGGCGTTAATGTTTCAACCGTTTATAACGAAACAAATTCCTTAATAGAAAGAATCAATGGAAACATTGTGATTTCTGACATGAAATATGATCAACAAGGTAATCTTTGGATATTAAACAAGGGCATTGAACCATTAAAGATGTTGTCTACGGAGGGAATTTGGTATTCATTTTCATTAGGATCTGCTGCCAAAGAACAACATCCATATCGGCTTTTGATTGATAATAATGGCGTTAAATGGGTTGGTGTTAATCAAGTTGGTTTGGTAGCATTTAGTGATGGCGGAACATTTGATGATGGATCTGATGACCAATGGAGAACGTTATCAGCCGCTGAGGGATATGGAAACTTGCCATCTGTTTTCGTAAAAGCCCTAGCACAAGATGTAGATGGTGAAATATGGATAGGGACCGATTTCGGAATGACCGTTTTATACAATACATCAAATGTCTTTGATGGAGATTTTGGTGAATACGACTCTAATCCTATTCTTATTGAAGTGGATGGTGAGGTGGAGAAACTTCTAGGTGAATCTGACATAACATCAATTACAGTGGATGGTGGAAATCGAAAATGGATAGCAACAAGTAGTTCAGGGGTGTTCTGCTTGTCCCCTGATGGGACAGAAGAAATTTATAGATATAATAAAGACAACAGTCCTTTAATCTCAAATAACGTTTTTGACATCAGAACTGATCTATTGAGCGGAGAAACATATTTCGCCACAGAATCAGGATTGGTTTCTGTAAGAACAGATGCTTCATTAGGCGACCCTGAATTTTCAAATGTCACAGTTTTCCCTAACCCTGTTCGCCCAGAATATCAAGGGCCAGTTACGGTTCAAGGCTTAGGATACCAATCAGATGTTAAGATCACAGACGTTTCTGGAAATGTGGTTTACAAAACAACTTCAAATGGTGGCACCGTGATTTGGGATGGCAAAACATTACAAGGAGAAAGAGCTAAATCAGGCGTTTATCTAGTATGGTCAGCATCTGTTTCTGGAAAAGGAAAAGAAGTTGCCAAGATCCTATTCATCAATTAATAAATGACAGGAACTTTAGAGGGAATCGTTCTGCAAAAAACAGACTATTCTGAAACTAGTCTAATTATCAAATTGCTCACCCCAGAAGGAGTTCAAAGTTTCATATTTCAAGGCGCAAAAAGAAAAGGAAAAAAGGGAAACTTGATAAGCCCACTGGCTATCCTATCCATTGAATATTATAAACGAAACGATTCAACCTTAGGTAAAATAAGTAAAGTAGAGCCATCAATAATATTCAAAGAGATTCCATTTAACCCTTTCAAATCAAGTATTGTCTTTTTCATGAATGAAGTCTTGAATAAGACGATAAAAGAAAAAGACGTAGATCACGATTTATACACATTTGTCAGAAGTATTCTTGAAATATTAGATCTGACAACACATTCTGCGAACTTTCCAATCAAGTTTTTATATGAATTAACTAAGTATATGGGATTTTATCCTCAAGTTGATGAAGGCGGTTGTTTCCTTGATTTACAGGAGGGTAGATATGTTAGACATCAACCTAATCATCCTTTTTACCTTTCAATAGAAAAATCCGCCTTACTATTGCAGTTTTCGGGCATGAATTTTGATGGTAAAGATGACCCAAATGTCACACTTAAAGATCGCAGAGAATTAGTTTATGACTTACTCAATTACTATAAAGTCATTTTTGAAAATTTTGAAGATATCCAGAGTCTCTCTGTCTTGGAAGCTACTTTTCATGATTAGCATTTTTTGCTCAGCTTCCTCTTTTGGACAAACTATTACTATTAAGGACGGCAAATTTGGAAAAGGCATCAAAGAAGTATACGTTTTCTCTAAGAAAAATGAACGCGGAGTAATCTCTGACTCAAAAGGAAAAGTCGATCTCTCAGAATTCAAATCCACCGAAACAATCACATTCAAGCATGTTAAGTTTGATGATCTCAGAATAAAAAAATCCGAAATAAAGGATGGCGTTGTAAAGATGACTGAAAAGGAGAATAGTCTTCCAACTGTTTATTACGACTATCCTTTGAGATACAATGTGGATGAAGAAGATGAACCAGGGCAGGTCGACAAAATAACCAGGGACATTATCAAATTAGAAAACCCTGCTACCTCAGCAGATATGTTGCAGAACACCGGAAACGTTTTGGTTCAAAAATCTCAAGGTGGTGGAGGAAGCCCGATCATTAGAGGTTTTGAGGCGAATAAATTGCTTTTAGTGATTGATGGAGTAAGAATGAATAATGCTATTTATAGAAGCGGACACCTTCAGAACGCCATCACTATTGATAACAGTGTTTTAGATCACACAGAAATTATTTATGGGCCGAGTTCCTCTTTATACGGAAGTGACGCTTTAGGTGGCGTGATTCACTTTCACACAAGAGACCCGAGAATCAGTCATAAAGACAGCTTATACTTTGAAGGAAGTAGTTACCTCAGGCTCAATTCTAATAACAAAAGCATGACTGGGCATTTCGATTTTTCAACTGGGAAAAATAAATGGGCACTGTTGAGTTCAATTACAGCAAATCAATTTGGAGATGTTATTATGGGAGCGAACCGAGCATTTCACAACGACCCTGATTACGCCCTTCATAATGATGTTGCAGTTGTAGTGGATGGAAAAGACACAGTGGTTGAGAATTTAGCTCCTAGGCAGCAAGCAAACTCTGGTTACAATCAGTTCGATATCTTGGAGAAGTTTGTTTATCAATCTAACAGCCATTTAAAATACACTTTAAATTTTCAATATTCCACCTCAACTCAGGTCAATAGATATGATAAACTCAGGGAGTACCGAAGTGGAACACTCAAGTTTGCCGAATGGTATTATGGTCCTCAAAAAAGAATGTTCGGCCAGTTCAAGGTTGATTTCAGTAAAAACCCTAACAACCCAAAAAACAAATGGTATCATACAGGGGTGTTTTCGGCAGCCTATCAAAAAATTGATGAAGACAGAACAAGCAGAGCTTTTGGCAGCGATACTCGTGAACATCAAGAAGAGGATGTTCACGTATTTTCTTTAAATATTGATTTTAACAGGATATTCAAGAGAAACAGGATCCTCTTTTATGGGGCTGAAGTCCAACACAATTTGGTTAATTCTATGGCCTTTGAAGAGAATATCACTTCTGGGTCTGCTTCGGATGTCCAAACCAGATACCCTCAATTAAGTAATTACCTATCAAGCGGCATTTATGTTGAATACAAGCAAAAATTTAAAAATAAGGCAACTTTCACAGCCGGCTTGAGGTACTCCGTAATAGTCGCCAAATCTGACTTTAAAGACTCCTCATTTATACAATTACCTTTTGATGAGGTCAACCTTTTCGCAATGGCACCTTCAGGACATGTAGGTCTTGTCCTGCGCCCTGATACACTTACGAATTTCAAGTTTTTAGCAACTACTGGATTTCGTGCTCCAAACATTGATGACTACGGAAAAGTATTTGAAAAGAAAGGTGTGACAGTTGTTCCTAATGATCAATTAACTCCAGAATATGCATTGGGAGGTGAAGTGTCGGCTCATAGAAAACTGTTCAATGAGAGTGTACAATTAGGCGCGGTTGTTTATGGAACTTACATCTTCAATGCCATGGTACAAAGAGATTTTACATTGAACGGCGCAGACAGTATTTTTTATGCTGGAGAAAACACTAAAATTCAAGCAATAGTCAACACTTCAAATGCATTCGTATACGGGACTGGAGTTAATCTAAAAGTCAATTTCACGAAGGCATTTACTCTCAATTACTCCTATAATTTGACAAAAGGAATGGATTTAGGAGCGAACACACCTCTAGAACATATCCCGCCACAATTTGGGAAAATTGACTTTACCTACGCCGGTGAGAAGTTGAACACATCTATCTACTCCTTCTATAATTTCAGAAAAAACCTAAGCGAATACACGCCCGGAGGAGATAATATTGATTTGACTCCAAATGAAGAAGGAACGCCACCTTGGTGGACTTTAAACTTCAGATTAAGCTATACTTTTTATGATAACTTTACTGTTCAAGGGGCCGTTGAAAACATTTTGGACATGCATTACTTGCAATTCTCATCTGGAATTTCTTCAGCCGGGAGAAATGTCATGTTCAGTATCAAGGCAGACTTTTAGAAAACTTCATCATCTTCCCTTTTTGACTTTCCTAATCCAGCTTTTACTCCCTTATAGGTTAGAATAAAAGCAAGAATGGCTACCCCAGGAGAAATAAAATTGAATGGAAATTTGAGTTTTGTAAAATTCCAGCGTTGAGTCATATCTTCAAAACCCCACATGTGACCATGCCTCGGTGCTAAGGCACAAATAAAATCATTTGCGTAATAGGCCGCTATGATTCCAATCAAAGCAGGCACCCAAATTTTTTTATCTAATTTCTTCTTCTCTTTCATTTGTATTAACAGCGCCAGATTAAAGATAATCAAAAAAAAAGCGGAGCCCATCAGGACTCCGCTCTAAAATAATGTGAATCAGTTTATCTCAAAACAATCTTCTTGCTTACAGACTCTCCTTCAGATTGGATAGTCACAAAGTAAACGCCAGCGGCCATTGCCTCTAGGTTGAAGTTGACTGTTTGATTTTTAATATCATTAAGATCTTTAATGAAGACCTTATCTCCTACGATATTGATAATTTCAATATGCATGTCTCTTGGCTCATTTAATCCGAAAATTAATTGGAACTCACCTTGAGTTGGATTAGGATAGATAGAGAATGAGTTTGCTAATGATTCAGAAATTCCTCCACCAGTATCAACTGTCAAAGTAACTTCTAATTCAGCTTCACATCCTGAACCGTCAGTAACATTACAAAGATAGGTAGTGGTAACCGCTGGAGCAACAGTCACAGTTTGAGTTGTTCCAATTTCAACTGGACCACCACCGTTATTTTCGTACCACACCCATGTAACGCCACCGGTAACTGTTAAGTCAGTTGATGTTAAAGCTGCAATTGTAGCGTCAGGAGTTATAGTTGGCGCAAAAGTATTTGCATTGTCCACCGTGATTGTTCCTGTCAACTCGCAACCTGCATTATCTGTAAATAGATATGTGTAATCACCAGCAATCAAGCCAGGATATGTACTAGTTAATTCAGTTGTCGCTCCATTGTTGATTGAGTAGTTATAAGGGCCACCGTCTCCACCATTAAGCGTGATGTCAATTTCACCATCTGATGCGATACAGTTTTCATCAGTTGTATTGAACGTTCCGCCTAAAGGCGGATTAACCGTCATGTTGAATGGTCCATCAATATCAGTTTGACAAGACGCATCAACTTCTAAGTTAATTGTCCAAGTGCCAGCTACAAATGTTGAAGTCAAATTCCCTTCATCAAAGAAGTAGTTATTGGTACCATCCGTTATATCCCAGTAATATGAGTTAGCATTTGTAGATCCAAAACCATTCATTGTGATATCCATTCCTTCACAGTTTATCATAGAAGGCCAAGATGCTAATGCAACAGGAGCGGAACCATTTGAGGTTAACACATCAAAGATTAATGAGGCGTCTGGCACCGAACCAAAAACCCCAGAAGTTAAGTTCCAAGAATTAAATGGAGCCCCAATATACATTGCAGAACTACTTGGACCTGAAGGTCTATCTGCGAAGTTTGTTGTGGCCATTAGTAAAGTATCAAAACTTGTAGGATCTAACTCCCATCCTGCCCAGAAATTACCTAAAACAGCAACCGGAGTTGTGAAATCAATGGTATTGTAAAAGCCTTCATTAAGACTTGTCAACGGAACAACTTCAGTTCCTAAGATAGCGCCAGGTAAACCGGCATTATCTGCCCATACTGTGAACGTCACATTTGAAGCAGCACCTATATCGTCTACTTGAAGAACAGGAAATCTAACTCTATGTACAGAGGTAATCACTGGTGCATTGTAAGAATCTGCGTGACTAGAAATTATCGCAGCACCGGTATTGATGGTTGCAATTGAAGGATAATAACCAGCTTCCCCTGTAATGGTGTAAACAGCATAGTTTGCTTCTTCAGCCAAGGTATAGTTTCTCATTGTATCACAATCAGTAGTTCCTCCTCCAGGAGCAACAACTAAAATATAATTCGATTTGATTTCGTCATCATTTCCATACCCATTTGAAGCATTCAACTGAATAGTGTATGAACCAGCCACTGTAAATTGAACAGTTGGATCTTGTGTATTTGCGTCAGTTCCGCTAATAAATGATGTACCTGTTGAAGGAGTTACCGTCCATGTCCATCCTGATGGATAGTTGGTAGACAAATCAGTGAAGTTAACTGAACCACCTTCAGCAACAGTCGTAATATCTGCTACAAAATCAGCAACCGGAGGTTGAGGATTAATAGGAGTACATGCATCTGAAGCCAATAAGCTAGAACGCGAACCATTTAATACGGCATCCATTAAGTCTGCTTGATCTTGCGTATAAATCACAGTACAGTTTGCGTAATCCATGAAGTTCTCATATTGAGTTTCTGTACCAGCGCAAGTTTGCTGTGATCCTCCACATGAACCAGGATAGTCAAAAGAAGGTCCTGCAGTAACAGGAGTATCAGCTAAACCATCATCCGCAGTACAACCTGAAGATTGATTTGAGTTGCCCCAAGTATGAGATAATCCTAAATAATGACCGATTTCATGCGTCAATACTCTACTCGTAGGAGGCATTCCTAAGTTATAATCAATTACGATTCCGTCAATTGATGCCGGAGGAAGAGAACTTGTTGTTGGCTTATAAGCATAACCAGCAACTCCTGAACCCGCTCCATTTGTGATATCACAAATCCAAACGTTCACATAACTATTTCTGTCCCATCCCTCTGTTCCAGTGTCTCCACCAGTTGAACCTTTCATTTTATTAGATTCTGTATTTGGATCATAGAAATCTTCACTTGTTGAAACTCTATTAATTCCGATTTCAGTTAGGGGATTTCCCCAAGGATCTTTTTGAGCCATACAGAATTCAATGTCTGCGTCTGCTCCGGCCCATCCAAAACCTGTTCTTAAATTCCCAATATCAGTGTTAGCTGCTGTAAAATCTAAATTTACGGCATCTAATAAATCATTTATATCCGCTTCAGAAACATTTTCTGAAGGATTATTAGTGTTATGGATTACGTGAAAAACAATCGGAATAGTATAAGTTGCCCTGTCACCGCTAGTGTGCTGTAAACTGTTATTCTGATGAGTTTCTTCTAATTTGTATTGCTCTGCTAATCCGGCTTCTTCAAGCCAGGCATTATTTAAAGCCTCAGAAAGACAATGTTCGCCATCATGATCATGATCTAAATCAGGTGAATTTGTCATTGATGCATTAGCCAAATGTTTAGTCGCCGTGTGAACGTCTTGTCCTACTTCTTGTAGCTGTTGTCCATATGCGAAACTAAATGGCATAGAAAATATCGCCAAAAGCGATAATTGAGTAAATGTTTTTCTCATATCCATAGATTTTTTGATTCAGTCTAATGTAACGATATTCAGCCTTGTATCAAAACGAATGGCAGATATTGAACGGTTTAGAAAGGTGTTTATAAAATCTTAACATCTAAAACTTTGAATTGCTTGCGGGGAATACCGAGAAACAAAGAATTTTCAGCTTAATTGTCTAATATTCATTATATTAAATCAAAAACTCTAAACAAATGCGAATACTATCGCTATTATTTCTTCTAAACCATTGTATTTCGGCCATTTCACAGGAGTACAATTTCACCACCGAAGAACAAGCGTTCATTAGTGAACACCCAACAATTCAATTTGGCTACGAACCAAAATGGGAACCTTACGAAATTTATGAAGATGGACTTTATACTGGCATTGTTGGTGAATATGTTGATAGAATTTCCGAAGCCACTGGAATTGAAATGCTTCCTATCAAAGATATCAGCTGGCAGGAGTCCTTTGAAGGCCTAAAAAATGGAAGTATTAATATGGTGCCGTCATGTGCTATTGATGATGATCGAAAAGAATTTCTTGTATTCACAAAACCCTATGTATCAGACCCTTTAATTATCTCAACCAGAAGAGAATTTGAATTTATTGGCGGATTAAATGATTTATATGGCAAGAAAGTGGCTCAGCCAATAGGTTATTGGTCAACAGCTCTACTTAAAAAAGAACACCCTGAAATAGATGTTATTGAAAAAGAGACCATCCAAGAATGTCTTGAGGCCGTTAGTTTTGGAGAGGTAGATGCCTATATCGGGAGTTTGGGAGTAATCAGTTACTACATTAATTACAAAGGATTCACGAACCTTAAAATTGCAGCACCTACTAAGTACAAGGACATAGAGATCGCTATGGCATTCACAAAAGATTGGGTAATTTTTAGAGATATCTGTCAAAAAGTTTTGAATTCAGTCAGTATTCAGGAACGAAGCAGAATTAGAAAAAACTGGATATCAGTTAGGTATGAATATGGATTCACTTGGAGTAAAGCATTCACTTGGCTATTGATTGTAGGAGGCGCATTTTTAATTGCATTTTTGCTCTTTTATCTTTGGAACAGATCCTTAAAAAAACAGGTGGTCGAAAAGACGAGAGTGCAAGAGACCTTGAAAGTTTCACTTGACCAAATAAAAAAACAGGATAGAGAAAAGAAAGCCTTACTACAGGAAATTCACCACAGAGTTAAAAATAATCTTCAAATAATCACTTCTCTAATCAGATTGCAGGCCGGATCAACTGAGAACAAAGAAATTGAAAACTCATTAAATGATGCAACAGAAAGAATTAGAGCTATCGCATTGATTCATGAAAAAATTTATAACACAACCGATTTAAATTATGTTTCTGCGGATGAATACATTTCGGCTTTGGCCAACGACATTATAAGATCAATGAGCGGTGGAAAAAAGGTAGATCTGGCTCTCAACACGGATGCAAATTCTCTAGACCTGAAAGCAATTGTCCCGCTTGCTCTTATTCTAAATGAATTGATTACCAACAGTGTAAAGTATGGTTTTGTAAATAAAGAGAAAGGGCAAATTAGAATTGACCTTCGTGAGGTCGGCAAATCGCTTGAACTTTTATATGCTGATGACGGAAAATGGCTATACAATCCTGAGAGTAAAAATTTTGGAACCTCTCTCATCTCTATTTTTACAGACCAACTCGAAGGAAGTTTTGATCTAGAGAAAACTGATAATGGTACAACTTACACTTTCAACTTTAGTTCATACCAATAAAAAACCCCTTTTCAGAAAATCTAAAAAGGGGTTCAATTATTTTGAAAGTAATTTTTTACTTAATATTTAAGTTCTTTTTCATCTCTTTGGTAAGAGCATCTTTATGAAGATAGATGTTAATCGTCTTGTACTTAAAGAAGGCTTCAGAAGCATAGAAATAACCATCACAATCATTGTTTGCAGTCCCCCAAGAATTCTTAATCAAAAGATACTTAGTGTCATTTTGATCTTTATAGATTCCAACAGCATGCATTCCATGATCATCAGTAGTTTGCTTTCCGTCATAACCTCTTTGTCTTTTCTCTTGAGTAATTTCTTCTTCTTTACCTGGCACCATAAAGCAAGAAGCTTTTTTGTCAGATCCACCATCAGAGAAATTCTTATTGTTTTTACCACTCACGAAAATTGTTGACTTATCTTCAGGTACAATAGCTAATCCGGCTCTGTAGTTGAAATAGTCTTCAGAAACATCTGAACCCCAAGCAAAAGAATAACCTTCAGTTAATGCATGTTCAGCAGCACCCCATAAATCCTCTAAGGGAACATTGTAAGAAGATCCCCACGCCCAGTTATCAGCAATTGCTAATTGACACGGTGCGT
The DNA here is from genome assembly GCA_047609865.1 of Arenicella sp. Classification (GTDB taxonomy): domain Bacteria; phylum Bacteroidota; class Bacteroidia; order Flavobacteriales_D; family Crocinitomicaceae; genus Paracrocinitomix. The sequence goes on along the minus strand of JBLFXO010000040.1, from coordinate 3,247 downwards.
TAAATGGGTGATTTGAGAAAGAAGTCAATGAAATGTAATCATCCATGTTTAATCCTAACTCGTCTCTATATGAAATAGGATTGTATTCTTTACCGTCAACATTGAATTTAAAATCTTCAGTTTTCTCAGGAATCGTACCTAAATAGGCATTTAAGATTCCTCTCATTGCATTTTTCCAAACTGGCGTAATTTGATCATTATCTCCTAAATCTTTTTTAGCCGCCAATAAACCTTTCATAGCTCCTTTAATGATTTCAGAAAGTTCACCGTGAAGATGTTTTTCAGAACCGTATTGTAAACCAGTGTATGCTGATTCTGGAACTATACCGAAACGGCTAATTACCCATGGAATGTCATGAAACGCTCCACCTTCGTCAAAATTAGTGTTTCCATCAGTTCTAAAATACTTATCGGCCTTACCCATGTAAGCATGATAAACAATGTACATTTCAGCAAGAACAGGCATTTCAACTCCTTTTCTCTTCAACTCAGTTTCAAAGAAAGAAAGCGCAGAGAAACTCCAACATGTTCCTGTCCAACCTTGAGATTGAACTGGTGTTGCGTCTAAATGAACCACTTTTTCAAATTTGTAGCTACTTCCTTCTTTATTAGTGATATCCGCTTTTTGAGCGATTGAAGTAATTGAGATAAATGCTCCCAATACTAATGCAAATGTCTTTTTCATAAAGTTTAAATTCTTGTGTCGCTAATTTAATGAAAACATAAAGAATCCCTCTAAAAAAGGTGGTTTAAAGGTTGCTGTACTTGATGAAAGCCACTATTTGTAGATAGTATAGGTCTTAATAATTAATAATGAAGATGGTTTGAGGAGACTATTTAGATAAAATCCAAGCAGAAAAACCATTTGAACGAACAGATTCAAGTCCGCTTTTGGCGTCTTGTCTAGAGTTGAACCCTCCAGCTGAAACGCGGTGTAAGCCTCCTTGTTTATCCACAATCTGAGCATTGAAACCTTGAGACTTTAAATCGGCAACCAAATTTTCGGCATTCTTCTTAACTGAAAAGCATCCAGAAATCACATGATAATCACCTGTAGAAATAACCTCATTTGATTCTATGATAGTTTCAATGGGATTCAGGTCTACATTCGTTTTGTCAACTTCTTCAATTACTTCATCTCTCAGCAATTGAACCGGAATATAAAAGTCTTCAGAAAACTCTAAGTTGTAGATATCTGAATTGATTCCAGCAGTGAGGTCTTCCCAATTTTGGTGTTCTTCAGTTTGATAAGGTTCAAACACTGAAATTCTAGCGTCATAAGTACGCTCAATTTGCTTGTGGATAGGATTAAAATCTGCAACTTGAATACTTCCAGTGTCCAATGCGTCAGTTTCCATAGGTATCCAATAAGAATAAAAAAGCATTGGAACAATGCAAACTGCAGCTGCATATTTAACAACAACACCTAGTCGATTTCTTTTAATCGGAATTATATCAGTTTCCTGTTCGTGTTCAACAGCAACTTCTTCAATTTTTTCTGATGTGTTTAAAGCAATCACTTTGGTAGAGGATGCTATTTCTAGCACTTCTTGCTCAACAAAAATCTCTTTTTCAATTGGTTTTTGTTCTATCTCTTCCTCAACTTTCGTCTCAACAACTTTTTCAGTTATCGGAACAATTATTTCTTTTATAATTCTCGGATCCGCTTTTACAATAGGAGCAATGGCAGCAACTTCCCCTTTCGTAGAAAAGTCAACAAAATCAATAGTTTTTAATCCGTAAGCAGCTAAAAGAAGGTTTACTTCCCTTGATTGCTCGAATTGAACCTTTCCCGCTTTTGAATATAAAAATCCTATTTCTCCAATCTCAATGCGCTCTCCACTCTCAATTTTAGATGACCATGCTTTCACTTCTTCGCTGATATAGCTTAAAGCTCCTAAGTAATCAACAGCTCTTTGTTTAGATACATAGTTCCCTAAAAGCCCATCATTGTTGATTAAATGAGGATTAAAGAGCACACTTTTTGCCGGTGGATGAATCTTTTTTCTGAATTCATCAACTACAGCAGAACGGTAATTTGCCACAAATCCACCGAAATCGGGAACTATGACACAATTGTGTTCTTTTAAGAGGCTCGCTATGTAATGATGTAATTGCATCTATATAACAAAGTTAAGAAGATTATTAATTCTACGCTAACCTGTGGGTTTGGTTACTCATTTCACTGCACTATATTTAAGCATTATTAGGAAATTCAGCTTAGACAAAACAATTTCTCATTCTTTTGATCGTCTACGGCAGAATAAAAGAACCATTCAACCCTTATTGTTGAGCGTTTGAACTATTTGCTGAGCGCTCGTGTTCATTTAACAAGCTTGAGTTCGTAGCTTTTCAGATATTTGCATAAGAAATCCAGATTCAATGAAAAATTCAATTGTCCAAAAAATTAGTTTAGTTGCACTTTTCACATTAGTCAGCCTGTTCTCATTTGCTCAAGGCACTCATAAAGTAAAAGGATTCATTTCAGGCACAGAAGGTCCAATTCCGTTTGTATCTATTTTGATTAAGAAGGTTGCTGATTCTTCAGTGGTAAGAGTTGGTGTTACTGATACCTTAGGAATATTCAACGTGACTGGAATTAAAAATGGTTCTTACTTTGCTTCCTATAAAATGGTTGGATATCAAGATCAAAATTCAGATGTATTTGAAATGGCAGGAACTGATATTGACTTGAAAGAAATTCTACTAAACATAGATGGTCAATTAGATATGGTAACGGTGACGAAGATTAGACCTGTTATTGAAATCCATCCTGACAAAGTAGTGTTCAATGTAGATAACACTATTAACGCAACCGGCTCTAACGGATTTGATTTATTGAGAAAAGCTCCAGGTGTTATCATTGATAATAGCAATAATATAATAGTTGAAGGAAAAAGTGGCGTTCAAGTGTATATAGATAATAAGCCAGCGATTCTTTCAGGTGATGACCTCATCAACTTTTTAAAAACGTTACAAGCTGCGGATATTGATAACATTGAAATTATCACCCAGCCCTCTTCAAAGTATGATGCAGCGGGTGGCGCAGGAATTATTAATATCATCTTGAAAAGAGATAAAAATTTAGGAACAAACGGGACGATCACCGCTGGTTATGCTTATGGTAAAAACCATCATTCGAATTCATCAATATCACTAAATCACCGAAATAAGAAGGCCAATGTTTATGCTTCGTACAGCAATAGTTTTGGGAAGAATTATAGTTTCTTTGACATGGAGAGAACAC
>JBLFXO010000039.1:0-17545 GCA_047609865.1 Arenicella sp. | reverse complement strand
GAAATAGATCAATCGTCTTTTTCAAATAGATTTTGCTACTATCAAAATTCTCTTTGTATTGGTAATACAAATAGTAGGTCATATTAACACTGTAGGAGTTTGGAAATACTGCTGCTATCTCATCTAGCGTTTCTTTACCTTCTTTTAACTGGCCACCATTAATTTGTTCATATGCCATATTGAATTGTCTAATTTGAGAAGTGTCGGCCTGCATGGTGTCTGGATCACCATTAAAATATAAGGTTCTCATATTGGCATCCGCTCTTGATGACTTTGATTTTAGTGATGCCTCTCGCATGGAAAAAATGTAATCTTCGTATTGCTCGCCATACATACCATAAGCCTTATTGTCTAAGATTGTTTGTTCATTATCAATTTGGTTGAGATAGTAATTAATCTCATCTTCTTTCAAGTCAACGATTCCACTCAACAATGAATCTTTTGCGATTAAGAGACGATTAAAATCTTGTTGTAGAACAAAGTACTCAAATGAATCACCCACTTCAGCCAGCTTTTTATTGTAGATGTCTTCCATCATTTCAATGTAGATGTCCCAAGCACTATAAGAATCTCCTGTTCCAGCTTTGTTAATCAATTTTTTAAGTTTGTCAGCCGCTTTTTGAGGACTGTTTTCAAACATAGAAATGCAATCTGCAACTTTTTGTTCTTTCTGGCTTGAGGCACCGAATCCAACAAATACGATAAGTATGGATAAAATGATTTTCATAAATAATTCTCTATAATTTTTTGTTTAGCAAGTTTGACTTGTTTACAATCTTGTGCATATAAGGATTCGTCCTCACTGACTCTAATAACTCTAAATGACCCATATGGTGACAATCTGATCCAATAACGTCAATCATATCCTTATCAATCAAAGATTCGGCCATTTTTTTCACACCAGGTCCGTATTGTCCACTTAGCGAATTAATATTCATCTGAAGAAGACATCCTCTATTTATAATGTCATCAATTACATTCCATTGGTCAAAGTAAAAAGGATAACGTTCAACATGCGCCAAAATAGGCTTGTATCCACCAGATAAAAGAGCAAAAATAACTTCTTTTACTCGCGGCGGTTCAGCTGAGAATGACAATTCAAACAAAACGTAATTATCTCCAAAAGTCAGCACTTCTTTCTTCTCAATTAAATCTTCAAGATGTTGGTCAAGATAGTATTCTGCAGCTGCTTCAATTTCAATTTCTAAGCCATCTTCTTGTTCAATCGCAGCTCTTACCTTCTCCAACCCACCTAAAATAATCTCTGGGTTATTCTTGTAATAATCACTCATCACATGGGGAGTCGTTATCACCTTTTTAAATCCCAAAGCAGAAAACTTTTTCAACATTGCTATTGATTCTTCCATTGATTTTGAGCCGTCATCAATGCCTGGAATCAAGTGAGAATGCAAGTCGGTGTTTAAAACACTAAGGTCAATAGGGTCTAGTTTTGAGTTTTTTTTGAATAGGTTGGATATGAATCCCATTGAACTATTTTAGAATGTTAGTCTAAATTACGAGTTTACTTCTTTAATCGGCTTTTTTTGCATCAAATAATACATTTCCTTTGATGTCAATTTGCCCATAAGAATTGAAATATCTAACGCTAAATGTTGACATACCAGATCTTATATTGTGGAATTCGATAGGAACAATAGTGTCTCCTTTCATATTGTAAACTCCGTAGACTTTGTCTTGAGTCAAAATGAACTTATCTTGAGCCAAGGCTTCAATCTTTTCGAATCTCAAATTGGGGTTGTTATAATTTGAAAAATAGAATTGAGAAAGCCCGTAACGGTAGTAATGACCTTTCGGAGCTAATCCATGTTCATAGATGTCTACTCTTTCATATGTTATTTTTCCTTTCAAGTCAAAGAGAATTAGTGAGTTCCCTAGATAGGCTTCATACCGCCAATCATTCTTTTTAGATACTGTCTTATAAATTGCTGGGATAATGACTTCCCCCTTTAAATTTAATATACCTTGTTTTCCATTCTTCGTTGTGACGATATAGTGATCTTCTCGCCTTTCAATTATTGAATATTCTGCACTATCAATACGCTCTCCATTTCTGTCAACTAAGATGAATTTTTTCCATGCTACTTTGGCAATGCCCCATTCTTTGCCTTCAAACGCTAATTCTTCAAATTTTGGTTTAAAAACTGTATCAATGCCGTTGTAGCTTACCATTCCTATTTTCTTATTACTGTCTTTTATTAAGTAGCCATTATCTTCAAGAGCATATACTCCGCTAATTTTCTCAAGAATAAATTTCTTTTCAGTGAGTGAATAAATGAACTGTTTTTTCTTCCCTTTTTGTAAAAGGACATACTTGTTTTTAGGATTCATTCCCTTGATTACCATTTTAGCAGGTAAGCTGAGACTAGAATTTGACCACACGACAGTTTCTAAATTAGAGTCATGATAAACAATGAAATCCTTATTCATGTCTAATATTTTATAGATCTTGAATCTGTCAATCAAGATCTTTCCGCTGGCATCAATGATGTAAAAATCGAATTTAGACTTGAATATTTTATATCTGCCAAATCCGATCGGGCTAATCTTTGTCCCTTTGATTTTACTGAAGAGAACTTTTCCTTTACTATTGATAACATGATGATTTTCGTCACCATCTCTAATAACGATCATGTCATTTGAGTAGGAAACGATTTCAGATATTTTATAGTCATAACGTTGATTGAGGTTAGTGTCGAGAAGGCCGTAGCTTCCATTTTTATAGGCTGGGTTTTTAATGAATAAGAGTTCATCATTATAATGTTCAAATGAGGTGATCTCTGTTGGTTCGTAAGAACTATTGGCTCTATTGTATAGGTATCGCCCGCTTTCTTTTTTCTTAACCTTAAAAAAGACTTCCCCGTCAATGTAAGTCCTCCAAACCCTATCATAAATGATGGGAACAATCTCATTCATGTTGGTGTCAACAACTCCCCATTTTCCTTTTCTAATTACAATTGCTCCATTGTCTCTGAAGTCGTAAGCAAAATCAAATGGTTTTTCGTTCATCTGTTCGCCTTTTTTATTGACAAAATACCACTTTCCTTTTCTAATGGTATAATAAGGGTATTTTCTATTACCATCTATCACCCTGAATCCCATTGAATAATAGAATGAAGAAACATTTTTCACAAAGTCGGTGCTTTTTTGACCACTGTTAAGTTTCTGTTCTCCTCCTTCACAGATTAGCAACTTATCCTCTATGTAATTTCCAATATACGTCAGAGAGTCAAATAGCACATAGCCTCCAGAATCAACTAGAACACCAGTTTTTGTGCAACCTCTCGCTAGGGCATAGGATCCCCAATCTGATATCTTTAAAGCTTTGTATTTCTCTTTTGGATTGAGCTTATATTTCCCTATTTGATTGACAACCTGAAAGTAACCGACAGAGTATGCTGAAAGGTTAATTGGCTTACTGGAGTTGTTTGGGTTTATTGTAATATCATAAGATAAGTTCTTGAGAGTTGCTGTTTGCAATGCTCTTGCTTCTCCGAGGCTTTTCATGGGCCTAGTCCTATAGCCGATTGTATATCTATCAGATATGAATTCAAGCTGTCGATATTGATACTTGATTTTTAAAGAGTCCAATTCATCTTTGAGTCCCCAGCTTCCGTATATAGTTTTAACGGTGTCATCTACGGTTCTTTTCATTTCTCTTTGATACCAACCCTTCATGTTGGCTTGACTTTGCTGGTCATTAGCATTTCGGTTAGAATCACCGAATTTTACTCTTTGGCTACTTCTTCTAGGCCGCCTGGCTTTTTTAAAGCTTACTTTCATGTAGCTATCATAAACCATCCGGTCCTGAACCGTTCCATTAGAACTGACGTTTAAAGTGGTGAGTGTTTTACGCCTATAGCACTTTACATTGTTGTCAAAAACTGAAATCTCTCTAAACTTACATGGCTCTACTTCTTTGCCTTTTGTGTTGCAAATACCAAAAAAACCAGATTTTTTTACCACAAATAGATTATCATAATCTTCGATCGCTTCATAGATCGGTTCGAAAAGTTCTGTGCCGCTAGTTTTGGCAATCCCTACTAAGGAACCATTTTTGGTAAATATGGTATTTCCATCCAAGGCAAGACTTGCATACTTTGCAGGGAAGATTTGCTTTCCAGATTTTATATCTACAATTCCACTGAGGCCATCTTTGGTATACACCATTTTATTTCCTTGGAGATCATTGATGAGATCAACATTTTTAATCTTTGTAATTTCTTCAGTTTTTTCATTGAATAGAAAAGCATTCGTATCATTTTTACATAAAAAGTACTCATCAAATTGGTGTTTAATAGATTGAAATTTTGGTCCCTTCAACTCATATTCTGGCATTGTGTACAACTGAAAACTATCTTCATAAATGAGGTATCCATACGTCCAGTGCCAAGGTAAAACTGAAGTCACTTTTTCCGCCAAGGGCTCTAAAGTTTTTGGGTTTAGTAAATCGTAATTTTCAGAGCCCTGAATTTTACAATGCAAAAAACGACTTTTGAAAAACGACTCTTCATAGAAATTTTCACTAAAGGTATTGTACTGATCATTGAATAACTGAGAGACGTGGTTAATCTCCAAGGCATATAACGAATCCTCAATAACAAATACGGTATCAAATAGTTGAGGGGTAATCAGTTTTCCATCTTCTTCTACTTTCCAATCATTTTTGACTTTAGAAGCGATCAGATTTCTTGTAAAAAGTTCAATTTCATCATATTCAGGCTCGGAGTAAATTGATCCATCAGGATTCATTATGCCGCATTTACCTTTTAAGTAATAGACGTACTTGTCACCTTTGGGATGAAAACGAATTAAATCGAATTTTGGTTTTAAAACGTAATTACCTGAAAAGTCAATCAATCCCCATTTTCCATCTCTGGCCACAGGTAAATAGTTCTGAGCATTGCCCGAACAAGTAAAACCTAAAATGAATAAAAAGAGGAGAGAATTTCTAAGCATGCTATAATGTTGCAACTACTCGTTCAAAATCTTGTTTTGTTTTAATTTCTTCGGCAACTATTTCCATTTCGAAAGTATATTCATTTTTGCCATAGGCCTCAGTGGCATCTCCCTTAAAAACTGAGATTTTATTTCCTGGAAGAATAGCCATAATTTGGTAATCTAACGCTTTGTCTAGCGCAAAACCATACCAGGGTTTCTGATAGTAATTTACCACCACTTGATTTTCTGGATATAAAACAAAGATCGCAGCGCGCTCTTTTAGTCCATTTTCTCCAAAATCGAAATCCGCCACAATCATTTCTGGATCTTTCATTCTTGCATAAGCATCACAATTTACCGTGCCAAAACCATCAATTGAAAAAGAGCGGACGTAGGGTTTTTGTAAATTATCCATTTCCGTTGCCAAATCTATTTTTCTTTCTTGGTATTGAGCAATTGCATTTTCAAAATCTTCTCCTTGAAGTGCTGCCTTCACTTTCGTTTTAAATGTTTGTTCTTTTCCTGTATTCATTGTTAACCAATACTCATAGGCTTCATCATAAGTAGGCTCAAGATCAAAATCAGTCCACCTAGTCCTTGATACTATTGGGTTTTTTCTTGGGTCCAAAGAGTCATTATCTCCTGAGTATTCCCAAACAATGCCAGAAAACGCCTGTAATTCTTCAAAGTCAGAAAGATCGAAATCAAGGTCCAAAACAAAAGCATTTTTCCTGGCCTTTTGAGGTTTGATAGGATATTTTCTCCTGTCAAAACTTAAGTTAGGAACAGCGTCAATCATTTGTGGATCATAAGTCCAATCACCATTTTGCTCATCTAAGGTGTAAAGGTTCATCTTGTCTACCTTGTCTGATGCTAGGTTGACTTTGATTGATTCACCTTCTTTCAAAAACACTTTTTTCTTTTTTACTCTCGCATCCAAAGTGAACATGCCTGCTGATTCAAAGTGGTTTTTGGTTCCTGCAGAATCATATTCCATTGGAATTCCAGAAGCTAATAAATCTGCAGCTGAATGATACTGAGTAAAGGATAAGTCTACTTTCTTTTTAACTGGTTCACCATCAGCATCCACTATTGAATTTGCCGGAATCTCAATTGAACTACCGTTTGGCGTTTCAAAGAAAGCGTCTTTAGTTGGGTCAAATTTAAAGGTAGTGTCGTTCTGAAAATCACCGTCTAAAGGTGAGTTGATAATGCTTGTGATTTCATCTGCTGTTAATTCCCCGTCTGCTGCCGGATTGTCTCCTCCACAGCTGATTAATAAACTAGAAAAAATAATAGTTGGAATGATCACTTTCATAATAGGTCTTTAATAAAACAATGGTTATTAATTTTAAAAGTAACAAAACCGTTGAATGAATAAGTGAATTGATTCATTAATTTTGATGACATAAACTATTTAGAATGAGAAAGATAATTTTTGCGCTGGCTGTTGTCGCGTCTTCTGCAGGCGCACAAGAAACAATAGACAACTTAGAACTCAGTTTTGCAAACGCCGAGAAGCTAGTCCAAGTGCCTATTGATTGTGTCCTTCAAGAATATCCAAATAAGTTAGGTCAAGTATTACAAGACTCATCTCACATTGATAATCCTGCTTCTTTGCATCCAATATTTTATGGTTGTTTTGATTGGCATTCATCTGTTCATGGACATTGGTTAATGGCGAAAGTGATGAACAAGTTTCCAGAAAGCGAAAAGGCAAAAGAGATTGTTACATTATTTGATTCCCAATTTTCTACACCAAACGTTCAAAAGGAGTTAATGTATTTTCAACCCAAGGTGAACCAATCTTATGAAAGAACTTACGGTTGGGCATGGTTACTCAAGTTGCAGGCTGAGTTAATTAAGAGTCCGTTTGATGCCGAACATAAATGGTCGAACCATCTTCAATCATTGGTTGACCAAATCGTGACGAACTACGAAAAATTTCTACCAAAAATGTCTTATCCAATAAGAGTAGGGGAGCACACAAATACTGCTTTCGGACTTTCTCTTGCCTATGATTATGCTGTTGTTGCAAAGGATGATGAGTTTCTTTCATTAATCAAAAGCAGAGCTAAAGATTTCTATATGGATGATCAAGGATGCCCTTTAAGTTGGGAACCGAGTGGATTTGATTTTATCTCACCTTGCTTGCAAGAAGCCGAATTGATGTCTAAAGTTCTAGAGCATAAAGAATTTAAAAAGTGGATTGCCGAATTTCTTCCGCAATTATTTGAAAAAGATTTTGAATTAGAACCAGGGAAAGTAATTGATAGAACAGATGGCAAACTCGTTCATTTAGATGGACTTAATTTTTCAAGAGCTTGGTGTCTTTATGCTTTGGCTAAAGCGATACCTAAAAATGCAGATAGATTTAATGCTCTGGCAGAAACTCATCTAAAGGCATCAAAAGATCAGGTGATTGGTTCAGATTATATGGGGAGTCATTGGTTGGCTTCGTTTCTAGTATACGCTCTGGAGGCAAAAGAATCCAACTAGGTTTAAAATCAAGATTTTCAGATTATTACAATAAATGAGATTCATGTCCCGTTTACTGTAAGCAGTAACCATTAACCAACAACCAACAACCAACAACCAACAACCAGCAACCAATAACCATTTTTAACTTTTCATATGTAACAAGGTTACCTTTTCGATTGTCTTACATTAAACTATAGAAGCCAAGAGCTTGGTTCAATTCTATTGCTAAGTACAATTACAAAACCTACGATATATGAAAAACTTAATTCTGATTCTCACTTTGAGTTTAATGTTCACCTCTGTGAACGCTCAAAAAATCACGCAACTCAATCAACTTTCTGGAGACTTACTTACTGTCACTCACATTGACTTATCCAACAAGGGGATTACCCAGTTCCCTTCTGAAATTTTAAGATGTGAAAACTTAGAAAGCCTTGATCTCTCGGATAACGGTTTTGTTGAGATTCCAGCTGAACTGGCAGAACTCGAAAATTTAGAAAGTATAAACTTCTCAGGAAATCAAAACATAAGCCCTCTTCAGTTAGAAGAGCTTTTTAAGAGCTGTAAGTTCGAACTTACTTCACTTAATATTTCTGACTGCGCTCTTTTTTATCTTCCTAAAAGTATTGGAGATCATCTGACATTAGAGTCAATTGATTTTTCAGCTAATTATCTCAAGAATCTTCCATATGGAATGATGAGAATGACAGGTTTGACTTCAGTAAATCTTGAAGGCAATAAATTGAGAAACATCAGCAGTGTTGTGTCTTATTGGTGGTCTCTTGAAGAAATCAACGTTTCAAACAACAAGATGCTTGAAGGTGAAGGCTTGCTAATTCAGTTGTCTTATATGGATAAATTGAAAACAATTGAAATGTCTCACTTGAGATCTATCCCAAAAGATTTCAAAAATTTATCCGCCACAAATATCATTCTCAGTAATTGCGTTATTTCTGATTTCCCTAGAGAGAGTTATTCTAAAAAAATAGACCGTATTACGTTCACAAATTGTGTGTTTGAAAACCCTGAAAAGGTTCTGAAAGAACTAAATGCTGCTAACGGTCCAGATTATGTTGGATTCAATGAAATGGCCGATAATCAACTTATTCCATTCTTAAAGTTAAATGTAGACTCTTTGAATTTACAAGGGAACAATTTAAAAAATATCAATCCATTAATTGAGATGGAAGAATTAAGTTATTTAGATGTAAGGAACAATCCAATCAGACAAACCTCAATTGAAAAAGTATCTATTGAGCGTCCAGAATTGGAAGTCTTTTATGTTGAGCCAATTTCTCAATCAATAGGGGTTTCACCTCCTTTCCCAGAATTGGCTCCAAAACCTGTTAAGAAAAAGATAATAGCTGATAAAGAACAGGTCTTACAAATAGGAAGCACAATTTTAGAAATTCCCAAAGATGCTTTTGTTGATGCGAATGGAAATGTCATTACAGGAGAAGTGGAAGTTGGATTGACTGAATATTTGACGCCTGAGGATATATTTTTGTCAGGAATTTCAATGACTACTGAGGATGAGAATGGGGAGACCTTGATGCTATCTTCAGGAGGAATGATTGACTTTCAAGTGAAAGATGAAAATGGAAATGATTTGCAAATTAATCCAGAGAAACCTATTACGGCAAACATAATTAGCCCAAACAACGCAGGTGAAATGCCTACATGGAGAATGAATCGAAGTGGTGTTTGGGAAGAAGAGGGATTGGATGGAATGATGGAGGTCTTCAAAAGAACTCAAAAGGATCTTGATTCTCTAATGCAAACAGATTTTTACAATGTAGCAGAATCTAATGTTGTCTTCATAAGAGATCGATTTGTTCCTGTAATCAAGAAGGGAGATCGACTCAAAGATTTTGAAATCTCCTTCGGCATTCGAAAAACCAGAGTTGGAAATAAAAAAGTTTCATTTAATGGTTTTAACGCGGAAGTCATTAATAGAGAATATCATTCAGAGTATATCGCCCACACATCTTTCATTTATGATGGAGATAGCTCAGCATTTTACAAAGAGGCCTTAGAGAGTTTGGCAGATTATTGTGATAATGATTACAAAGAATTTAAATTGAATAATATACAGTATTCAAAAGCAGGACCTAATTATATCTCAGAATTGAGATTGTTTCCTGATTACGAAAATGATAACATGGATCTTAAATTTAGGTTCAAAGATTCATTAGTAAATATCCCTGTGATATTTAAAACTCACTCAAGCAATCCGAAATACAGACTAAGAGAAATCGGAAATTACTTTAATAGATATCAATTTTCTTTAAAGAAATACATCAAAGAAAAAAGGCGCAACAAGAACAAACTACTTCCTTTTTTAAATAAGGTTGGGCGCTTTATAAAAAATAAGGCAATCAAAGAGCAAGAGAATAGATCAAACACTATGATGCTGCAGTCCAATGAGAATCAACCTTGGTTGAACTACGGAAGTGTCAGGAGAACAATGCTTTTGAGAAGACCTGGCATTGGTAATTGTGACTCACCGAGAAGGATGAGAGCTCCAAGACCAATGATACAAAAATATGTCAGTGTAGCTGGCGATATGATTGAAGAAGAAGCTCAACAGATAACGGTCGTAGATAGAACAAATAATGGCGTTATTTCATTTATTGATAAGAGAAGTGCCTTCTTCGATTCTACTGCTGAGAATCTGATTGTCGTGTTTTTTGCTGGCACGGTGGGGATTTTTAGATCTTGGATTGATAATTATAAAAATGGTAGAATGGAATTGAATATGATTGATAAGGACGACATGTCAAAAGAAACTCTTAAATCTCTTATTGCTCAAGGGTGAAATTGATCATTCTCATATCGATAATAATTAGTTCTTCGACATTTGCTCAAAAGAAAAAATATCTGAATGCCTATACGCAAAGGGAGATTGTAGAGTACGAAGAGCAGAAAGTAGACGAGAGTAGAATTAGATTGTCATCTCTTGATGAAAATGCTATTTGTGGTGGGATAATTTTAGACTTGAACAAACAATTGAAACGGAAGTCTCGTCCTGAAATAAGGCAAGATTCATCTCTTAACGGTCTTTGTCAAGCTATTCTAGAGAATCATTCTCACAAGAATTTTAGAAAAGGAGAAAGATGGAGAAAAGAAAAGAAATCAGTTGATATTGCCCTTGGTCAGCTAGGTTCACAGCACAGATTGTTTGAGCTTTTTCTTTTGAAAGTTGATGTCCTAGACCATCCTCAGACACAACGTTTTTTCTTGGATAAAAATAATGATGAATCAAGTACACATTTGTATGCCGGAAACAAACCTACTAAGAAAGACAGAGGAGTGTCAGGCTTTGAAGAACCGGCTCCCATAGAGGCGAAAAACCTGATTCAATTGAAAGATGCCTTTATGGAACAATTCAAGGGCAGAAGAGGAATTGAGTCTTTACTGTCAAAAAAGTTTCAAAGAATTGGTTTAGCAATTGATCTAGAAGAGAAGTCCATTGATGTAAATGCACGACCTTATCTACATATTTTGGTTATCTTAACTGGTAAGCAGAATCAATACTTGAAGAAAAAGGATAAATTAGAAAGACTTACCAAATGGGAGAACCAGCCTTACGGATCCCGAAAAAGTAAAACACCGCTATGAAACTCTTAATACTAACCACCCTTATCTTTTCAACTTCTTTTGTTTTTGGATATCGAATCAATGACATATCTGAGATTGAAGGAAACGAAGAAGACATCACAGAAATTGACCTTTCAAACAAGGGTTTGACAAAGTTCCCTGTTGAAATATTGACTTGTAAAAACCTAAAATGGTTGAGTATCGCCAATAACGGATTTGTAAAAGTGCCTATTGCAATAGGTCAATTGACAATGCTAGAGCATTTAGATTTATCTGACAATCAAAATATCAGCCAATATGATCTCATGAACATTTTTGATAGCTGTTCTTTTGATCTGAAATCTCTTGACTTGTCAGGCAGTGGATTGTTTTTTCTTCCTGATGGTGTGGCTCTTCAAAGACAAATTGTCAAACTTGATTTATCAGACAATTATTTGACTGTATTGCCTTATTCAATGATGTCCATGAGCAAGTTGAGAGATGTGAATTTGGCCGATAATAAGTTAAAAGACATCAGTTGGATTGCGAATTACTGGTGGGGATTGAAAACAATTGATGCCTCTGGGAACTCAGGAATGAACAGTGAAGAATTGCTGGTGAGCCTTAGTTTTGTCGATAATTTGGAAAGTGTGACGCTCTCTTATTTGACAACAATGCCAGATGAATTTACATTGTTCGGAGCGAAAGAATTGATCATTAAATCTTCAACAATAGATAAGTTTCCCAGAACAAGTTTTTCACCAAAAATTGGCAGACTTATTTTTGAGGACTGCGCCTTTAAAAATGCCTCTTCAACAGTCGAGACAATCAATAATACAGGATCAACGAGCTATGTTGGATTGCGGAAAATGGTTTCAGTAGATATGATTCCGTTCTTAAAACTGAAGGTAGATAGCATAGATATCCAATCAAATGTGCTGTCTGATATTACTGCTATAAGTGAGATGCAAGATGTTGCATGGTTAGATATAAGAGGGAATTCAATTAATCAATCATCCCTCAAAGCGTTAGCAGAAAATAAACCAGGATTAAAAATGATTTATTCTGAGCCTGTATCTTCCTCAGTTGGAATCGCTCCGCCATTTGCAGAGTATGTTCAAGAACCTAAAATCAAGAAGATTAATGCTGGTAAAGCGCAGAAAGTTTCTATTGGTAAGGCCACTTTTAATTTTCCTGAAGAAGCATTTATTACTGCAAGTGGTGAAGTTTATACAGGCGCTGTCAAACTAGAGTATACTGAGTATACAAGCCCAGAAGAGATTTTCTTATCAGGAATTTCAATGACATCTGATTATAAAGACGAGACCTTTATGTTGTCATCAGGTGGGATGTTTAATATTGAGGCTAAAGATAGTAAGGGGAATAATTTAGACCTTAAGCCTGGGAAGAAAGTTGCAGTTCAGTTTGCAGCAACTGACAATACCCAAAGTATGGATACTTGGCAAATGAATGATAGTGGAGTTTGGCAGGCCAAAGGGAGAAATAAGGCGGATGAAATATTCAAAGTTGATAAAGCGCTCCTTGACTCTATCATGAACCAAGATTTTTATAAAATATCACTTGCGCAGATTAAAAGGTTCAGACACAGATACCGACCTAAGATCGGGAGAGGAGAACGCTTAGAGGATTTTACTATTTCTTTTGTAAAAATGCCCTCTGTATTGCCAAAGGAAGATGTAGAGGTTAGCGGTTTATATATCGAGGAGTCTATTGAAGATGAACGATCTGATTTTATCAGTAACCATTCGTACGTATATGACGGGGATTTCTCGAGCAAGACGAACACACTTTTGAACGAAATCGACAGAAGATTGAAATCTAAGTACAAAGAACTTCGAATTAACAAAGACAAAGATATTTACAGAAAAGAAGGGCCAAATTATCTTCCCGAATTGTCCTTAACACCAAATAATGAAAAGGATAATTTTACTTTGACTTTTGATTATAGAGACACAACTTTTAATTTACCGGTTTTGTTGATTGGTAAAAAGGGTGATAAAGCAGGACCAAAAGAGATTGAAAATTTTTATTCAAAATACTTGGTGGCACACAATAGCTATAAGGCAGAGAGAGAAGGTAACGCTGAAAAAATTCGTCCTCTTATTGAAAAGCAAAAGGAGGTTTTAATGGAGAAAGCCATGAAGGATGAAGAACTTAGACAAAAACGTTTATGGGATTTAGAGAAATATTACCGCGAAGAGCTGAATGCAGATGCAAATGCTACTTCAATTCAAAGAGTAATGAATCTAAGCGGTTTTGGATTGTGGAATTGTGATGCAAGACGTAGGATGATGAGGCCAACTCAATTTGATCACACCTTTGCATCAGTTGCTGGAGGAATGATTAAAGACGAGCCAGAAGCAATCACTGTGATAGACAGAACAACAAATGGTGTCATCACTTTTAAAGATAAGAAAGAAGCCTTTTTTGATGATGCATCTGATAATGTATTTGTTGTCTTCTTCACTGCGACTATTGTTGGCGTTTATAGAAAATGGAAAGAAAGAAAGGATGACACTCAAATTGAATTAAAAATGATTGACATTGAAAAAACTTCAGCAGGTGAATTTATCAAAGAGTTAAGGCCATAAGTGAGAGTATGGTTTGTCGTCATATTGATCTCCCTTTTGGGAAATGCCTTTTCTCAAAATCGAAAATTCCTTATCCATTTAAATAAGGCTTATCCTTTTGTGGTGGATGAAAGAACAGGTGGGGCTTCACGGCTAGATGTATTTGACTTAGACCGAGAAGATATTGCTGGATGCCTGATTGATGCTACTAATAATTGGTTGTCGTCTGAAGAATATCCTATTCTTGAGCAAGATTCCTCACTTAATAAAATCTGTAATTCAGCCGCCCTCAAAATGAGGAGTTCTCGATTTAAGAACAAAGTCTATTGGCAGCGAGAACAAAAGAACTTTGATTACGCACTAAAGCTGGCCAAAGTGCCGCATAGAATGTTTACTACGTACGGTTTCATCCTTGACTTACTCGATTTGGAAAAGAGGGATAAATTCTTTTTTGATAGACGTGTGAAGACTTCTGATTTGAGTCTTTATGAAGGGGAGAGGCCAACAGTTATGAATGAGAATCATAAGGATTACATTGAACCAGTTCCATTAAGTCCTAAGACAGAAAGTCAAATGTGTCAAGAGTATATTGCAATCATGCTCAAAAATAAAGGCCTCAAAAGAGCTAAATCTGGTGTTTATAGTCAGATTGGTGTCTCTGTTAGAGTTGATGAACGAAGTCTCAATAGAAAAAGACGCCCGATAATGTATGTTGTAGTAATGCTGAGTGGAAAGCAAAGTCAACGATTTGCAGATCCTGAGAAAATTAAACTGAGTCTTTCAGGTTATGACGAGTAATGATCATTGTAATACTTTTGGTAATCACCGGAAGTCACATCTTTAATCCAATCTTCATTTGACAAGTACCAATCAATAGTTTTGTCTAATCCTTCTTCAAATTCCAATGAAGGAATCCAACCTAATTCATCTTTGATTTTAGTGGCATCAATAGCGTAACGCATATCATGCCCAGCTCTATCTTGAACGTAAGTGATAAGTTGCTCAGAAGTTCCTTTGTCTCTTCCTAGCTTTTCATCCATGATGCGACACATCTCTTTTACTAATGCAATGTTTGTCCATTCATTCCAACCACCAATGTTATAGGTGTCGCCTAGTTTTCCTTTGTGAAAAATAACGTCAATTGCTCTTGCGTGGTCTTCAACCCACAACCAATCTCTTACATTCTCACCTGATCCATAAACCGGTAATGGCTTATTGTTTCTAATGTTGTTAATCATCAATGGAATCAATTTTTCTGGAAATTGATGAGATCCATAATTGTTTGAACAATTAGAAATTTTAATTGGGAAATTATAAGTGTGATGGTAAGCTCTTACTAAATGATCAGAAGAAGCTTTTGAAGCAGAATAAGGACTTCTTGGGTCGTATGAAGTGTCTTCTAAAAAGAAGCCTTCAGCTCCAAGTGATCCATAAACTTCATCCGTTGAAATGTGATAGAATGTATGATCTTCTTCTGATTTCCAATTTGCTCGAGCAACTTCTAAAAGATTAGCTGTCCCAACAATATTGGTAATGATGAATTCCATGGGACCAGAAATTGATCTGTCAACATGAGATTCAGCTGCTAAATGAATCACATCCGTAATTGCTTCAGCTACAAATAGCTGATCTAAAAAGTCCTTGTCTTGAATGTCACCTTTTACGAATTTGTAATTCGGTGATTTTTCAATGTCAGTGATGTTCTTTAGATTTCCAGCGTAGGTTAATTTATCCAAATTAATGATGTCATAATCGGCATATTTATTGACAAAAAGCCTAAGAACGTGCGACCCAATGAATCCTGCACCACCGGTAATTAGAATCTTTTTTTTCATGCCTTTGTAACGCTAGAATTAATCAATTATTTCTTCAAATTATAATGACCAGTAATCTAGGTCATTGATTTTACCTTTGTAAATCCCTTTCAAATCAACTACAATTCCTTGATCATCATTCATCATTGATCTAAAATCACTCTCAGTAAGGTTTGCGTATTCTCTGTGATTTACGGCAACAATTATTGCATCATAATCATCAGTAGATTTTGGTTGAATTTTAAATCCATATTCTGCAAATACATCATCCGAATCTGCATGAGGGTCAATAACATCAACAGTACATGCGAAAGATTCAAGCTCTTTAATTACGTCACAAACTTTAGAATTACGGATGTCAGAAACATCTTCCTTGAAAGTCGCTCCCATTACCAAAACTCTTGCCTCCATTGGGTTTTTTCCGTGTCCAATCATCTTTTTTACGGTTTGTTTCCCTACATAGAATCCCATAGAGTCATTTACGTAACGACCTGAATTAATGATTTTTGCATGATAACCAACTTGCTTAGCTTTATGTGTTAAGTAATAAGGATCAACTCCAATACAATGGCCTCCAACTAAACCAGGTCTGAAATTCAAGAAATTCCATTTGGTTCCCGCCGCTTCTAAAACATCATAAGTGTTGATTCCAAGTTTTCCGAATATAATAGATAACTCATTGATTAATGCAATGTTTACATCTCTTTGAGTGTTCTCAATAATTTTTGCAGCTTCAGCAACTTTTATGCTCGCTGCTCTATGAACACCAGCTGTTACAACTAATTCATAAGTTTTAGCAATGTGCTCTGCAGAATCAGGGTCACATCCTGAAGATACTTTTACGATAGAAGCTAAAGTGTTCACTTTGTCTCCTGGGTTAATTCTTTCAGGTGAATATCCAACCTTGAAATCATCTCTGAATTTAAGTCCAGATTCTCTTTCTAAAACTGGAATGCAATCTTCTTCAGTACAACCAGGGTAAACTGTAGATTCAAATACTACGTAATCTCCTTTGCTTAATACTTTCCCTACAGTTGCGCTTGCACCTAATAATGGCTTAAGATCTGGCAGTTTGGCTTCATCAATAGGAGTTGGAACAGCTACAATATAAAAACTAGCGGCTTTCAAGTCTTCTAAATTATCTGTGAAAGTAATGTCGCAACCTTCAAAATCAGAGGCTTCTAATTCGCTACTAGGGTCAATATTATTTTTCATCATATCAACACGTTTTGCATTGATATCAAATCCAATCACTTTTATCTTTCTTGCAAATTCAAGTGCAATAGGTAATCCAACATAACCTAATCCTATAACGGCTAGAGTTACTTCTTTATCTACTAATTTTTCGTAAATCGATTTCATCTTTAAGAGTATGTTTCGGTACAAAAGTACCAATTAGTTTTTTTCGTTGAAGTATTTATCTCTTACTTCATAAATTCTTTCTATAATTTCAACAACTTTCAAGCCTTCAAGAGCATTCGTAGTTGGTTTAGTTCTGTTCTTTAGTGAGTCAACAACATTTTCAATGATGTAGTGATGATTCGCTGCTGAACCTTTATAAGTTCCGTAATCATTAGCTGGATTTGATGGCGCTAATTCTGGCATTTCATATCCTTCAATATTACATGCTTCAATTTCGTTCATGTATTGACCACCAATTTTCACTGAACCTTTTTCACCGATTATGGTCATTGAACTTTCTAAGTTTTGATTCCAAACAGATGTTGAGTAGTTGATACTTCCCATTCCACCATTGATAAATTCAAATGAAACGAATCCTGAATCTTCAAAATCAGTTGAATCTGCATGCGTAAAATCAGCAAATTTTCCTTGAATGTCTTTAATATCTCCAAATAACCAGTACATGATGTCAATGAAGTGTGAGAATTGAGTGAATAATGTTCCACCATCAAGATCTTTTGTGCCTTTCCAGCCACCCGGTTTATAATACCTACTATCTCTATTCCAGTAGCAATTCAACTGTACCATAAAGATTTCGCCCATCAACTTCTTAGAGATCACATCTTTGATCCATTCTGAAGGTGGAGAGTATCTGTTTTGCATTACGCAAAACACTTGTTTTGAATTTTGTAGAGCCGTATATATTACGCTTTCACAATT